>NZ_JBLWID010000002.1:0-51306 GCF_048381515.1 Mycoplasma sp. 4463 | reverse complement strand
AAAACACCCCAACATCATTGAGGTGTTATTATGTCTAATTAAACCTTCTGTCCATTTTTAGTGTCCCAGTTTATTTTCTGTCTACTTTTCTTGTCCTAGTTTAACTAAATTTGTGATAGTAATTTTTATTTTTCTGATAAAAGTGACTAAATCGAACAAAGAGTATACTTTGTTTGTTTCATATTAAAATATTTTTACGAAGGAATTAAAACTGAAGTAGCTGATAAACTTATTTCATAGATTTTCTTAGAAGACTCCTCAATTTCCTTTCTAGAAATTGCTTAAGAAGATTTTAACTTATTCAATAAAGTCTCACATATTGATTTGATTTCTCTAATTTTGCTTGCCATTTGTGAGGTAATGTGTCTATAACACTATTCTCAGGTAATTGAGAATAAGCCGATTGGAATACTCCAGTAAATTGTGTTCTTTCTTCATCTGTGATTTTATCTTCTGGTTCTGTTGAAGAACATGATACGGCAAATCCTGTGATAGTCATAGTAGGTGCTAAATTAAGTCTTGCAGACTATATTTTCAGCAATTTTAATATCCATTTTGTATGTTGTTCAATACTTTATTAGAGGGTAAAAAATATGTTTTAACTAAAAGTATTGATATTACATTTTTTATTTTATTTAATAAAATAAAAAAATATAATTACATTAATAAAGCAGGTAGAAATGATAGAAATAAAAGCAACATTAAATGATTCAGGAAGAACAATCTTAAAACTTATTCAAAAATATTTCCCTAATTTAAGTAAAGGATTTGTTGAAAAGTTATTTAGGAAAAATGAAATTAAAATAAATGGATTAAGAAAAATTCCAAAAAATCAAATTGTAAATGAGAATGACGCTATCACTGTTTATGGTTTAAGTGAATCTGATTTGCAACAAGAATATGAAGTTAAAAAATCAGCTCCAGTTAATTTGAAAGTTTTATATGAAGATGAAAATATTTTAGTTTTAAATAAAGCGACTGGAATTTCAGTTCACGATGAAGATGATTCATTAGATGAACAAGTTTTATCATATTTAAACTATGTACCTACTGATAGTTTTAAACCGACGCACGTTGGTCGTTTGGATAAAGAAACAAGTGGGATCATCACTTATGCTAAAACTTATGAGGCCGCTAGACAATTGAATGATAATAGTGAATTCATCATTAAAAAATATATTTTCATCAGTGATATTAAGTTAGATAACTTTTCTGAACATAAACCTTTTGTAGTTAACAATTGAATTTACAAAGATGAATCAAATAAAAAAATGAAAGTTGCAAAAAGTAATAAAAGAGACGCTAAGCAAGCGACAACTTTATTTTATTCAGAAAAAAATCGAAAAATTGCACAAATTAAAACAGGTAGAAAGCACCAAATTCGTGTGACTTTATCAAATTTAGGTTTTCCTATTCACGGTGACAAAAAGTATGGTGGTAAAAAAGAAACTAGATTAATGTTACATTCATATTATGTTAAATATAAAAATATGAAGAATAATTTAAGTTATTTAAATGATTTAGAGTTATATTGCTTACCTAATTGAAAGAAAGGTTAATTATGGAAAAATTAGATATTGAAAAATTAAACCAAATAGTTAAATCATTAATGTTTGAACCTACTAAAGAAGTTCAAGAACAAATTTTGTTAATTTGAAAAGATATTCAAGATGGAATTAAACTTCTTGACAAACTTGATTTATTAAATGTAAAACCAATGGAAAGAATTAATGAGCAGTCTATTTTAGAACTCCTACGTGAGGATATTGAAGATATGAGTTATTCAGTTTCAAAAGAAAACATTTTAGATAATGCAAAAGAAAAAGATAGTGACTTTATTTTACTTACAAAGGTGGTTAAATAATGAGTAGAGAATTTTTAAATAAAGGTAATTTCGAATCTGCGTACAATGAACTTCAAAATGATAAAAATAATGCAGTTAGCTGCTTATATGAAAAATCAGAACAAGTTTCAAATTCAAACAATCTACTCAATGGTGTTGTTTTAACTATCAAAGATGTTTTTGCAACAGAAGATAAAATCACTAGAGCTTCAAGTAAGATTTTAGAAAACTTCAAACCTTATTACAATGCTACTGTTGTTGAAAGACTTTTACAAAATGGTGCAATTCCGGTTGCTAAGGTTAATAATGATGAATTAGCTTTAGGAGGTACAGGAACTCATAGTGCTTATGGTTTAATAGTTAACCCCAAAGATACTAAACGTTATGTTGGTGGTTCTTCATCAGGTTCAGCTGCAACAATGACAAAAAATATAGGGATTGCCTTAGGTTCAGATACTGGAGATAGTGTTAGATTACCTGCTTCATTCAATGGTTTAGTAGGATTTAAACCATCATATGGTGCGATTAGTAGATATGGAATGTTTGCTTATGCTTCATCATTAGATACAGTTGCTTACTTTACTCATAATGTAAATGATGCAATCATTACTGCACAAGCTGCTTTTGGTAAAGATGACAAAGATATGACTTCAGTTGACGTTCAAATAAACAATGCAATCAAAACAAAACCAAAATCAGTAGTTGCTCTTGATTTTAGTTCATTAACAAAAGATTATGTGAATGCAAGATTTAACCAGTTACTCGAAAAATTAAGAGAGCAAGGGATAGAAGTCAAATTAGTTCAACCAAATTTTGATATTTTAAACACAATTTCTATTGTTTATAAAATCATTTCTTTCTCTGAAGCTAGTTCAAATTTATCTAACTTAAACGGAATAGCTTTTGGTTCAAGGGTTGATGGAAACTCTTGAGAAGAAGTTATGTTTAATACAAGAAGTCAAAAATTTGGAAAAATGGTTCAAGAGAGATTAAGTTTAGGAAGTTACTTTTTATATTCAGAAAATCAAGAAGAAATTTTTATTAAAGCTCAAAAAGCTAGAAGAGTTATTGCTAAATACTTTGAGGACTTGAAAACACAAGGCGATGTTTTAATCTTTCCGGCTTATGTAGGTATTGCTCCATTATTTGAAGATAAATCAAAAAATGGTGTTATGGACTTTATTTTAACTGGTGCAAATTTATCAGGTCACCCATCAATAACAATTCCATTAGGTGAATATGAAAATATGCCATATAACTTAGCTCTTGAAACAAAATTATATTCAGATGGAAAATTATTAGGTTATGCAGAATACTTTGAAGAACTTATAGGAGATTTAAATGAATAATTTTGAAACTATTATAGGAATTGAAATTCACGTTGAATTAAAAACTAAAACAAAAATGTTTTCACCAGCCGGAATCGACTTTAATGCAGAACCTAATACAAAAGCACACCAAATTGACTTAGCTTACCCCGGAACATTGCCTCAAGTTAATAAAAGAGCAGTTGAATATGGAATCAAACTTGCAAAAGCACTTAATATGCAAATTGATGATGAATTACATTTTGATAGAAAAAACTACTTTTATCCAGATTTACCAAAAGGTTATCAAATTACACAGTTTTTTAGACCAATTGGAAGCAATGGTTATGTAGAAATTCAAACTTCAGATGGATTAAAAGAAATCGGTATCGAAAGAATTCACCTTGAAGAGGATACTGCAAGACAACACCACGATGATTTAGTTACAAAATTAGATTATAATAGAGCAGGAATCCCTTTAATTGAAATTGTTACTTACCCAGTGATTAGAAGCAGTGAGGAAGCTGCATTATATGTTGATATGATTAGAAAAATTGTGCAATTTTTAGATATTTCTGAAGGTAAGTTAGAACAAGGAACCTTAAGAGCCGATATTAATATTTCGCTTAAACCTTATGGTGTAGATAAATTCGGAACAAAAGTTGAAATAAAAAATATGAACTCAATTTCTAACATCAAAAAAGCAATTGATAATGAAATTAAAATTCAAAAAGAAAAACTTCTTAAAGGCGAAGAAATATTACAACAAACAAAACGTTTTGATGATCAAACTAACACAAACGTGGTTATGAGAACTAAAACAGGTTCTGTTGATTACAAATATTTTGCAGATCCAAACATTCCAATCATCAAGTTATCTCAAGCATTTATTGATAATGTTAAATTAAATGAGCTTCCAAACCGAAAAGTAAAAAGATATAAAGATGCAAATATTGCAGATATTTACATTAACAGTTTAATTGATGATATACCATTATCTAATTACTTTGACTCTATTTATTATGATAACAAGGAAGCTTTATCAAAAATTTTCTTCTCAGAAGTAGTTTCATTAGCAAACGCACAAAATAAACACGTTATTGATCTTGATATTAAACCTGAATATTTAGTTCAAAGTTTACAATTATTAAATCAAGAAGTTATTTCAAGTAAGTCGCTTAAAAAACTTATAACACTATTACCAAGTTATAAAGGTGACATAAATGACTTATTAGATGCGCACAAATTGAAACAAATAACAGATAAAAATATTATTGCAAGTTATATAGACACAATTATTAAAAATAATATTTCAATGTTAGATGAATATGAAACTAGACCTGAAAGAGTTATTAAATTTATACTTGGTGCATTAATGAAAGAAACTAATGGACAAGTTAATCCACAGTTGTCAAATGATATTGTTTTAGAAAAAATCAATGAGTTTATTAAACAAAAAAACTAATACAAACACTGATTATAATAAGTTAATAAAACTTAAAAATGTAACTAAAAAAACTAAAAAAACCTTTCATCAAAACTTAATTTTTCCTGAAAGATTTACATTTTTCTCAAAGATTTATGAGTTTATAATCAAGAAATGCTTGATTAGATTTTTCGCAAGCATACTGATTTGAGTTAGAAATGAATCAGATCATAGAAAACGTTTAAAAGTCGTGGATAATGTATATAGTAAATTCACAAGTAGTGAATATAACTTTATTTGATTGTCCACTGCATTTTACTTATTAATATCATTTGTCCCTGTAATATATGTGGTTTTCTTGTTAAACATATTTTTCGGTTTTATTCCAGGGTATAACAATCTAGTTGGAAGTAATTTCCAAGATAACTTCATAACAATTATTATGTCAAGATTTATCCCTGGGTCACAAAACTACTTACAAAGCATTCAAATGAAAGATCAAGGTACATCTGCTTTCAATTTACAAGCATTGCTACCTAACATTTTCCTATTTTTATCATCACTATATATATCAAGCACAGGATATGGAAAGTTAATTTCAGCAAATAACTACATTTACAAACACAATAAAATTGGTTCATATTGAGGTAATAAAATAAAAGGATTATTCTTAGTTTTATTTGTATCAATATTATTCTGATTTTTCTCAACGATCGATATCATCATTGAAACAAAAATAACAGAAAAATATAATGGAACGATTTGATTAAACACATTTGTTTATATATTAATTTCATTTGTTTTTGTGTTTGTAATGTTAGTTGGTTTATTCAAACTTATTCCATCATTTAAGTTAACTATTAAATCCGTTTATAAAGGAGCTATCTTATCAACCACTCCAATTGTTTTATTAGTATTATTGTTTAAAACAATTAATCAACACATTAACTATGACAAATATGGTGGTCCTGTAGGGTTCTTCCTTACAATTGCATTCTTTATAAACTGAGTTGTTTATTTTATGTTCTTAGGTATTGCTTTCAATAATGCATACTATAAAAACTACATTAGTGAGAGAACAATCACAAAGAGAAATTGATTTATTTAACCAGTATACACTGGTTATTTTTATTACAAAAGAGTATAATTAAAATATGAGAAAAATGTTAAAGCTAACTAATGACTATAAAGATAGAATTTTAGAATTCCTTTATACACAAGATAAATACCTTAATATGATGTTAATTGCAGATATTGAAACATTTGGTCTAGAAGGCGAAAATATTGATAGTTACATTGATTATGTAAATGAAAGACCTGTTTTAATTTTTTATAGATTCCATGATACATTGTTAATTTTCGGAAGAAAATTAAGAGGTAAATATGAAGATTTAGAGAATATTGTTAAAAAATATAATATAAAGAACTTTGTCTATCAAAAAGAACTTTATAACGAATTAAATAATGCATTATCAGTAATTATTGGAAATAATATTGTCCCTACTTATCAATATGTTTTAACTTTAAATAAAAAAGATTTTAAGAAACCAAGCAATTTAAAATCAACAATGATTAAAATTTCAGATCTGGAAAATATCATTGAAAGTAGAAAATTAATTCCTGAATTTACAGGACTATCATCGCATACTCTTGATATTAAACACTTAAAAAGATCATTTGAAAAAGGTGCATATTGAGGATATGTGCTAAAAGATGAAAATGAGAAAGTTTTATCACATGCATCGATTAACTGTCAATCAAAAGATGCGGTTATGATCGGAGGTGTTTTCACAATTCCTGAAGCAAGAAAGAAAGGCTATGCAAAGGATTGTGTAATGAACATTTGCGAAAGAATACTATATATAGAAAAAACACCTGTTTTGTTTTTCAGCAACAAAATTGCAGGTGCTATGTATTATGGACTTGGCTTCAAAGATTATGATAAGATCGCATTAACAAAAGTTAAACCTACAATCAAACAAAAATAATTACTTTTATCCCTAAAAATTGTGGAAAAAAGTTTTTTTGTATTATAATATTGTTATTACAAGCTTTTAAAAGGAGACATTGAAATGACTAAAAAAGAATACATTTTAGAAGTTGCAGATCGTGCTGAAATGACACCAAGAGATGTTGAAAGAGTTTTCGATGCTATGGTTTTCGTTCTTAAAGAACAATTAATCATGGAAGATAAAGTTAGATTATCACATTTAGGAATTTTTTCAACAACAGTTAAACCACAAAGAAAAATGGTAAACAAATTCAAAAAATCAGAAAATGATGCTGATTTTATTGTGGTTCCACAAAGACGTGTTGTCAAATATACACCTTCAAAATACTTACGTGAATTAATAGATTTTAAAGCTTAATTTAAAAATGTTAAATATCCAGGAAATTCTAAAAATAACTTTTTAGAATTTCTTTTTATTTCTTCATATTTGACACTACTTTTATTTTTAAAATATTGTAATAATTCTGGAACAGTTATTTTGTAGAACTCATCATATAATGAAAAGTACACAATAGCAAAAGAAATGCCTTTATTGCTATGTATAAGGTTTAAATATTCTATTTGATGTTTCTTAAATAATTTTTTAGTGAGTGAATTATTATTTGTACTCTTGGCTTCGAAACAAATAAATTGACCATTATACATACCTATGTAATCCACTGTTGATTTCTTAATTCTAAATGAACCCAAGACATTATTTTTAGTCTTTGATTGGATATTTTTTATATCAAGAGGAGTGCTCTTTTTCTCAATGAATGCAATGTTCTCTTGTCATAAATAAGCTATAGTGTTGTTGATTATTTTTTCTAAAAACATCCCTCTATTTTTATTATTTGAACTCATTTGCATATTCTAATTTCTCCATTCTTAATTCAAGTTCAGCTATCCTATGTTTTATAAAGTCAGATGATCTAACTTTCTCTAATCTTTTCATTTTTAAGAACATTAATCTGGAAATATAAATGTATATAAATGGATAAATTATGTAGTATCAAAATTGATAATAAAACTTATATGTAACATTTGCTTTTGATAATAGCTGGATGAAAGATTGTGCTAACTCAGCAAATGGAACTGCTATAAAAGTTATTGGTAAAGTTAAGGTAAAGAAAATAATTAAAAACTGAAATATTGGTGTCAAAATAATTGAGTAAACATAAGATATTAAACTGATTTCTCTTATATATGCACTAATTATGGATATAGAAATGAATCAGGGTATGAAATAACCTACAAAAAAGTTTGCTGCTTTTTGCTTTCGTTTTTTAGGTTTTAAAAATTTATCCAAATCTACATTTAACATAACGATAGTCAAAATATATGATAGTCAATAACCTAAATTCATAACACTGTAAGGTCTAAAAGATAAGAATAAAAATGCTATTACGAATAATGGACAACCGACATTCAATTCTTGATCTTTTTTAAATATTTTTCAAAAATGAATGACAAGTATAAATAAATAAGTTCTTATGATTGACACTGATTTCTTGCAAAATAGAAAATAAATAGTAAGTACAAGAATTTGTAATATTCCATATTTATCAAATTTTGAAAATATCATTCTAACGAATATGTAAATAGTACCCAAATGTAGACCGCTAACAATCATTAAATGAACTACTCCCATTTCTTTTAAGGTAGTTAATGTTTCGTTATTTGTAGATGTGTTTATACCAAAAATTAATGGGAAAATAAAATCAGAATATGCTTTATTTTTGTTTAGAAAATGATTATAAAACATATGTCTTAAACTGGATCAATTATTAACAACAATAACTTTGTTAGGTTTAATTAAAAAATCAATTTCATTAGCCAGCAAGTAATTTGATTTTTCTTTAACTTCCTTCAATGTTCCTCAAATAAATATTTTTGAATAGATAGTTATTTGGTCTTTAGCAGATTTTAATTCAGACCTATTGAGTATGAATTTGTTCATAAATTTATCCTCAACATAAAGAGCTTTATCCGACATATCAATCACTGTGTAAGTTTCGGAGACACCTTTATTACTGTAAAATCAGGCATTTATAATAATATGTTTAAGATTAAAAAATATCAAAAATGTCAATAATATTGCTAACAAAATTACGAAGTCATTTCTTTTTAAAATAATGGAAAAAATAAAGAGTGGAATTAAATATACTAATAAAATTAAATCAGAAGTGACTAGCAATAAACAAAATACAGATAAAATTAAAAAGAAATTAAACCATCTTAAGTTAATTCTATAACCGTTTGTAAGTATTCTATAGTACGAGTAGAAATTCCTTTTATATCTAGCAATTCTCGTCATGAGTGTAAACTTTCATTCTTTTCGCGATGTTTATAAATTAACTTTGCAACTCTTGAGTTTAAACCTAATCATTTTAAAGTCTCAACATCTTTGATTTCTTCCCATTTTATTTTGTATTTTCTTAAACCGACATTAATGACACTAGATGTAGTTGCTAAATCATCTAAGTTGTAACTGCTTATATCTGAACTTGTTTTAAGCTTTACTTTATTAAAAACATCTCTATATGATAAAGGCTTATCTGATTCAAATGTAGCAGGAAATAATACATTACCAGCTACTGTATATTTATAAATTTTCTTTTGCTTATTTAGTTCGTCATCTATTTTCTTTGTTTGTTTTATTTCTGTAAATTTAACAACACTTATGAAAATACCTGAGCTTAAACAAATAATTACTAATAATATATTGAATCAACTAATCTTTTTCATACATATATTTAGTAAATTTCTTCAAAAATGTACAAAGTAGTAAAAAAGTGCATAAAAAAACACTCAAAGAGTGATTTGTTAACAATTGGCGGGGCAGAGAGGATTCGAACCTCCGCTGGTGTTGCCACCACTACAGTCTTAGCAGGACCGCCTCTTCAGCCTCTTGAGTACTACCCCAATAATTAAAAATATTATAATATAAAAAATAGATTTTCTTAATTCAATTAAAAAAATATTTCAACTTATCAATTATGCTTCTCTAATTCCGTTAAAATAAAAAAATCATGAAAAAAGAAATTACATTATTCGAAATGTTCGCAGGAATAGGTTCGCAATACAAAGCATTAAAAAATATATCTAAGAAATTGAATTTTACAGTTAAATCACTAGGAACATGTGATTTTTATATTGATGCGATTGTATCGTATTTAAGTATTCACTACGGTATATTAGAACCAGAAAATAAGTTGACTAAAGAAGAAATGCTTGATAAATTAAACAAGTATCTTTTTTCTGCCGACTCCAAAAAACCAGTTAATAAAAAATACTTTACGAGAATGCCAGAAAATAAATTAAGAAATTTATTCTCTTATCTTTATTCATATGTTGATAATGACTATATGAGTGAAAGATACGGCTTCAGAGAGAGAGAGAGAGAGAGAGAGAGAGAGCGGCACAGACATTACTGTTTATAATACTTTACCTAAGAGTATAGATATTTTTACTTATTCATTCCCTTGTCAAGATTTATCACAGCAAGGTAAACAAAGAGGAATTAACGAAAATACAAGATCAGGGTTATTGTATGAAATTGAAAGAATTCTTAAAAATAATTTAGATAGATTGCCTAAGGTCTTATTATTAGAAAACGTTAAAGCATTGGCTTCATCTAAATTCAAAAACGATTTTCTCAAATGAATAGATGCATTGGAAACATTGGGTTATAAAAGTTATTGAAAAGTTTTAAATGCAGTTGATTCAGGTTCGGCTCAAAACAGAGAAAGAGTTTTTATGGTTTCTATTTTGGATGGGAAGATTTTGAATTCATTCAAAAGAATGAAAAAAACTTAATGCTTAATCAAATCATCGATGAAAATGCTGTTCATATCGATCTGACAAAATTATTAACTTTATACAAAAAGACACCATTTACGTTAACCAAAAACAAAATCAATAAGTCTAGATTATTGGGGTACACTAATTTCAATAGCGAATCTTACATTTATAAAACAGATCACAAAGGTCCTACATTGACTGCTTCTGGTGCAAATGCAAGACTTAAATTTTTATTAGAAGAAGACAAATTAGTTTTAATGAATTCAGAAGAAGCATATCTATATATGGGATTCGACAAAGTTGATGCATTAAAGGTTCGTCAAACCGGTTTAGTTAATGAAAATAAAATGATTTTTACAGCCGGAAACAGCATATCCGTTGAAGTTTTAGAAGATATATTTAATGAAGTTATTAAAAAATATTTTTAATTATTATGAATTTTAAATCTAGTGAATTTGTAAATTTAAAAAAACAAATTAAAATTTATAGCATTTTAAACGTATTTTCTAAAGAAAACAGCAAAAATCATTTTGATGCAAAAATCTATTGTTTTTTTGATTCAAATGGACTATTAATTTATTGATACATAAAATTTCTTGCAGGTACATCCTTAGATTTAAAAACTACTGCAAGATGATTTAAGGATAAAACCACCACATTTAAATGTAGGGAAAAATTATTTTCACTTATCGGTAACAGTTTAAAACAAGAACCTAGAGAAAACAAAAATGATAAAAATATCTTATTTTTAAATAATCAGGAACTGGCCGCTTTGAATTATTATGTTAATTTTGATTATAAAGGAACTTTTAACAACTTAATTGGTATATTAAAAGGTAATAATCCAGCAGGTAGTTATTTAAAACCCAATAGTTCCGAAGTAAAGTCTAATTATGAAAATCTAAAGAATAATCCACTTATGTATTTGGACATTATTAAAGACAATTGATATTACAATAGTTTTAAAAGGTTTATAGCAAATGAAGATGATTTTAATAATCTACTTAGCACTTTAAAAAATGAAAATGATTTTATTAATTACTTCAAAAATAGTGGTAATAATTCATTTTTACCTATTCAAGATTTAATTCATACAATTGAATACGAAAATAAAACAAAAGGTCTTAATGATGATGAAACTAGAAAGGCATTTAGAAATAAAATCCAAAGAGTCAAAAAATCACTAGAAACATTATTTAAAATTCAAAATGAAATAGAAAATCAAATTTCAAGAACTAGATCAAAAGTCCAAAAAATCCCTACTGAATCAATTCAATCATTTAATTTAGAAGAAAATACAATAATTGAAAGAGCTCATATTTATCCTGTTTACAAAATAAGGGAAAGAATAAGAAATGAAACAGAAAAATTATTTTCCAAAAACATTGTTGATTCAAGAGATAAATTTAAAACAGATGCATTAACGATGATTTCTGATGTAAATAATTTGTTAAATTTATCACCTGATATTCACAAAATTTATGATAAACAGAATCTTATTTATTGAGACACAAGTGGAAAGTTGTGCTTTATTCGCAAGGATAAAATTTCGAATGATAGTCAAGAAAAGTTAAGTAAATCATTTAATCAAATTAGAAATTTAACACCTGAAATGAAGAAATATTTACAAATGTATTTTGATGAAATAGCAAGTACTTATATTCATAAAAAAGATTAGCTTATGTGTGGAATAAAAGCTAAAAATGTATAAAATTTATAACATCTATAAATATAAGGAGTTTGTATGGAAAAAAAATATGAAAAATTAGCTTCTAGATTAGAAAAATATATGTCAATTGAAGCTATTTCTAGATTTGAAGAACCAGTTGCAGATGAATTAAGAAAAAACATTAAACCAGGTTTTGAAATTTCACGTGATGCATTTGGTTCAATTATTTTCTTCAAAAAATCTAAAGTCGCTAATGCACCTAAAGTTATGTTAGCTGCTCACATGGATGAAGTTGGTTATATGGTTAAATCAATTGCTGAAAACGGAAACATATTAGTTACAACAATTGGTGGTGTTTGACCATCTGTAGTTATTGGAACAAAAGCAGTTGTAGTTTCATCAAAAACAAATGAAAGATTTTATGGTGTATTCGGACACACAAGTATTCACATTATGGATAGAGACAAAATCTCAGTCGCACTTAAAGAATCAGACTTATTTGTTGATTTAGGTTTCAAATCTAAAAAAGAAGTTGAAGAAGCACACATTCAAATTGGGGACAAAATTTTCTTATCTGGAGAAACAATTCATTTTGCAAATAACATTATTGGTGGAAAAGCAATGGACAATAGAGCAGGTGTGACTGCTTTAGAATTTATTGCAAATAATATTGCTGATTTAGAATTAGGATGTGATGTTTACTTAGTGGGAACAGTTCAAGAAGAAGTTGGAACAAGAGGTGCTAAAACATCAGTTTCAATCATTAATCCAGATGTTGCTTTCGCTGTTGACACAGGTGCTGCACACGATACAACAGGTGCAAAACCTGGGACACCAGTTTTAGGTAAAGGAGTAAGTCTTCTAGTTAAAGATGGTGGAACATTGCCAGATCCAAAATTAATTAATGTATTAACAAATATTGCTGCTACAAAAGAAATTCCAGCTTACAAATATGTTGCAGAGGGTGGAGGAACTGATGCGGCCGAATTACAATTTGCTCCTGGTGGTGCTGCAGTTATGACAATTTCAATTCCACAAAGATACTTACACAGTCCAATTGGATTAGCTTCACTTGTTGATATTCAAGCTACAATTGATTTAATGACTGAATTTATCAAAGCATTTGATAAAGAAATGTATGAAGAAAAATTAGCTTACAAATAGTATTGAATTTAGAAATTAAAAGTAGATAGAAAAGCTATCTGCTTTTTTGCTTTAAATTAGTTTTTAGACAGCTTGATAAGGCTATCATTTAGAGCTAAAAGTAATATAATATAGAAAATTTAATAATAGACTCAGGAGGTACGAGATTATGGCAAAAGTATTGTTCATACTTATAATAATTGTTTCAATTATTGTTCTTTTACTTTTAGTCTACTTGCTTTCTGTGAACTTATTTAAACAATCATTACAAAAATTTAGTATACGCTCAAAAGATGCGATAACTAAACAAAATCATCAAAATCAATCTTTATATTCAAAAGTTAAAACAACAACTTATTTTAATCACGAGCTTGAGAATATGCTTAATTCGTTGATCGAAGTGAAACAAAGTATCGAAACTATAAATCAAGAAATTTCAGTTAAACTTTCTGAACTTGATGAATTGCTAGTTGAAAAACAAAAAGTTAAATCTTACAAAAAATATAAAGCAATTAAACAACAACAAAAAGAAGTTTCTAGAAAACAAATAGAATTTAACAAAATTTCAGATGACTATTCAAAGAACTGAAACAACATTGATGAAATCACTTCAACAATCCTGGAGATTAGGGACTTTTTAAATGGCAAGCTTAAAAGTTATGAGAAAGCAATACCAAATCAATATGAAAATCTTCAAAACAAATTAGCTGAATTATCAATTCAAATTACATTAATTGACGATCTTAAAGTTAAAGCAGATTTCTTAAGAGCTCTTGAAAACATAACAAAGAGAAAAGAAGAATTGGAGAACTATACAAAAATCATTTTTGCATCAAAAAATATTGAGTATTCACTTTTTGAATCTCTACCAAAAGTGCTTGAGCAAGCTATAAAAGATAAAAATAACGAGCAAATTAAAGGTAAATTAATAGAGTTAAAGGATAAAACCACAGCACTTCAATCAGCTATTAAAGGTAAAAATACCGCTGAAACTTTAGATGCAAATATTAAGTCAGTTTATAGAACTTTTTACAAATTAGTCAACCTTGTTAATTCAATGTTTTCTATTAAAGATTTCATTGATCAAACAATTCCAATTATTCGTGATTTATATTCTAAATTGAATAAAACTCACAAAAACATACTTGCACCAAATAGTATTCAACAAAAAAAATATGAATCAGTAAAGAACGCATTTGACAAAATCAAACAATCTTTTGAAAATAAATCATTAAAAAACATCCAAACATTAGTTCAAGATTTAGTTGTTAAATATGAAAATTATGAAAAAACTAATGTAGTTATTGAATCAAAATCTAAAGAATTAAAAGAACTAAATGATAATTTCCAAATTCAAATTGATGAAGCTATTGATACCTATTTATCTTGCATTTACCATCCTGAAATCCCAAATGATCCAAAAATAAATAAATTAAGAACTGAATTAATTTATTTATATGAAAGAAATTTCAAAAAACAAAAGTCCTGAAATAAAATTAAGACAATTTGAGACGAATTCATTAGTAAATTAACTACTTTAATTAAAGTGATTTCGCTCAACGCAAAATACAAAGAAATCTATAACAATATAAGATTAGAACTTCAAAGAAATGACTCATTTATAAATAATCAAGAAACTTTTGCTAATTACATTGATATTAGCAAAAGTATTGAGAATGTAATTAAAGAAGAAAATAATTATAAAAATGCTTATTTAGCACTTAAAAAGTTTTTAATAAAGGAGAAATATGTACAGTAAAATTTTGATTCGTTACGGCGAGTTAGTGCTGAAAAAGAAAAACAGAAAACAGTTTATTAATCAACTTGCAATTAATATTAAACACATTGTTGGTGTAACTCCAGAAGTTGAATTTGACAGAATGTATTTACCTTATTCAGAGGAAAATATGAATAACTTAAATTATGTATTCGGAATCAGTTCATACTCACCGGTTATGGTAGTTGAAAATGATATGGAAGTTTTCGCAAATGCAGTTTTATCATCAATTAGACCTGATTCAAAAACTTTTAAAATTGCTGCTAGAAGAAATTACAAAAAGTTTGAATTCTCATCAGATCAAATTAATAATTACCTAGGTGGTGTAGTCTTAAAAAACACAAATCTTAAAGTTGATGTACATAACCCTGACCAAACTTTTTATGTTGAAGTTAGAAACGGAAAAACTTACATTTTCTCTGATTACACTAAAGGTTTAGGAGGTTTACCTGTAGGAGTGTCAGGCAAAGTTCTTCACCTTATTTCTGGTGGTTTTGATTCTCCAGTCGCTGCTTGACAAATGATGAAAAGAGGACTCAAAGTTGACTTTTTAACCTTTATCACACCTCCTCAAACAGATATTAGAACTGTAGAAAAAATTACAAATTTGGTTAAAGTTTTAAATAAATATCAAGTAACATCAAACTTATTGATCGCAGATTACTCACACTTAATGAACTACATTTCATTTGTTTCAAAAGAATCATACAAAATCACTTTAATGAGAAGAAGTTTTTACCGTATAGCTGAGCAAATAGCACAAAAATATAATCAACAAGCAATTTCAAATGGTGATAATTTAGGTCAAGTTGCATCTCAAACAATTGAATCATTATCAACAATTGGAGAAGCGACAAGAATGCAAATTTTACGTCCATTATTAACATACGACAAAAATGATATTATTGATATTGCTAGAAAAATCGGTACAGAAAATATTTCAATTATTAAAGCTAATGAAACTTGTGAACTATTTGCGCCTAAAGAACCAGTTACAAAGCCTACAATCCAGGAAGCTTTAAGACTTGAAAATGAACTTGAAAATATTAAAGAACTAGAGCAAGAATTGCTAAATTCAAAAATCGAATTAGTTAAATTCAAAAAAGAAATTTAAGCTGTATAGCTTATTTTTTTATGCAACTTAAAACTTTTTATTTCTATGCCATAGACCTTTTAGTTTCATACATAAAAAAATAAATTATTTATAATAATAAATAATTATGAATACACTACTTAACAAAAATATTAATAAGCAAAATTCAAAAGTTTCAAGAAAAGAAAATTCACAATCATTTTTAGGCTACAAAACTGGTGACGTTGCTTCAGCAAAAATAATTACATCAGGTTCAAAGTTTATAAAACTTCATGACAAATATGGTAATTCATTTTTGATTTACAGAAAAGACATTACAGATTTTACACATCATCAAATGTCGGATTTATTTTCAATTGGCGACATTATCAACTTTATTGTTTTAAATTTTGATAACAATAAAAAACAAGGTTTAGGTTCATTTAAGAAAAATCATCCAAACCATCAAGGGAAAGACTTTTACAAAAGAGAAAAATATTACAATGAACTAAAAGCGACAAAAAATGGATTTAGAAATTTAATTAATTACACAAATAGTTATTTTGTTGAAAATAAGAAATACGACAATAAAAATAATAATCACAAGAATAAGTAGTTAAATGCAAGTAATTTCAATTAAGAAAAATTATTTTCAATCTCAACACGAGTTGCAAATTCAACAAAAGCAAGCTTCAGAAGTAATTGATAAAATTAAATCTTTAAATTTTGACGGTTCATCATATTTAGGTTTTGATGATATTGCATTAAACTTTGGGCTCAACGGTGTAGATAAAATAATTCAATTTTGCAACAATATATATTCAACAAATATTTCTAAGTTAATTATTTGAACTTCTAAAACAATTGAACTTTCAATTAAAGCTGCAATGGAATTTATTTTTGGACAAATCGATATTAATAAGGATAAGAAAATTGAATTAATCTTTATTAATCCATCAATTCCAATTAATAAAATTGAACAGTTAATTCAAACTTTTAAAAATGGAATTGGTGATAATGTTGGTTTTATGTTTTTAAATGAAACCGGAAATAATGATTATGAAAATGAATGAATTTCATACATTACAAATATTTTTGAGCAACATTCAAATGAATTTATGATCAAAAATCATATGTTTTATGTAGGTAGCAAAACTAATTTTTCAAATTTAAGCAAATTTAAATTTGCAAGCAATAATATTTTATTTGTTTCAAATGATGTCCATCCAGAATATAGTGTATTAAGTGAAATTGGATTATTGATTATGTCACTTCAGGGAATTAATATTCAAAAAGTTATTCACGGTTATGTTGAAGCTTCAAAAAATATTCTTAATCCTGATGCTTATTTCAATAGAGCACTTGAATTGGCTTTATTAATCAATGAAAGTGTTCTTAAAAACAAAGAAGATGGATTTGCTAATATTTTTGTTTCATATGATTCATTTTTAAATAATTATTTCGCTTGATTTGCAAATCAATTCAATAATACAACTAAGCAAATTAAAACAATCAGCACATCAATAAACTTTCCACAGCAAATTGCAACTTATACTCAGCCATTGCTTTCAGGAAAGGGAAATAAATTTGTTACTTTTGGTTTAATTAAACAAAGATTCTTTGATTATCAGTTATCTTCAAACCTTGAAAATGATGACTTAATTGACAAGTTTCAAAACTTATCAATTAATCAAATTAAAGATGAAACTTATCAAACTTTTGTTAATTATTTATCAAGTTTTAATAACGAAGTTAACTCAATTACAATTGAAATTACAAACAATTTTGAAGAAACTTTAGGACAATTAATCTCATTATTGTACTGAAGTAGAATATTTTATTGTGTTTTAAATTCACTCAATCCATTTGCAAATTAAAACTTTTAATACTATGAGCAAGCTATAAAAGTTAAAAGCTTGCTCTTTTATTTTAGCTTTGTTAAAAATAGTTTAACAATTTTTGCAATTTGCTTGTTTACTCTTTAATTTGGTAAAATTTTATGAAATTAGTTTTATATACACTTATAGTGTATATAAGAGAGGTGATTATGAAAAAACAAAAAAAGTTAACGTTAATTTCATTAGCTGCAATCTTAACTTCAGCTAGTGTTGTTTCTGCGTCTTGTCAAGCGCCAGGTTCATCAAAACCAATCGGCAGATGAACTGATTTAAACGATGGTGATGCACCAATCATCATTAAACCTGAACCGGTTGATCCATCTGGTGAAATTAAAATTACTGAACCAGGAGCAAATAATGGTAACGGTTCTCAAAACGGAGGCAATGACTCAAATCAAAACCCTGATGGAAAAACTGATGTTGAACGTGCTAAAGAAAAATTATCTAAACGTCTTGTTTCAAATAACTTCATATCAAAAGATCAAAAAATTAGATATGTTGCATTAGGAGATTCAATCACTGCAGGATATGATGGAGCACTTCCGAAGGATTATCCAGGTAAATTAGAAGCTAACGGAGAAATCACCGGAGCTTCTTATGCTGCGTTTTTAGCAAGATTACTAAATCAAAATTCAAATAATAGACTTGAATATTTTGAAAACTTCGCAGCTTCTGGTGCTCGTATAGTTGACTGATTTAAAATTTTCGGAATCGACTATGATAACCCTTACAACGACACACCTGAATGACCTGCTGTTAACAAAACTTTCAAAAACAAAAATATGCAAGAAATGGGTCCAATCATCAAGGAGCAATTAAAAGAAGCAAACTTAGTAACTATGTCAATTAGTGCTAATGACTTTTTCTTCTTGTTAATTGATACAGTTTCAAAAAGTGGACCAATGGAAATTGTTAATGAATTCAGAAAAGAAAAACCTAACTATGGAAAGATTATTGAGTTTTTCAACAAAGTTCTTACAAACACACTTCCAGAAGTTAGAAAAAGAGCTTTACTTTTAGTTAATGAACTTAAAAAACTTGCTCCAAAAGCAAACATTAACTTAGTAGCTTACCCATTACCGCTTTCTGGTTTCAAAAGAGCGATTGATAAATTCTTCCAATCTAAATTAGGAAACATTCCAGTAGATCCGACTCAAATTTTATTAGAACAAATTAACAGCTCATTATATGATGTTGCGAAAATTACAGATGTTAATGTGCTAAATGCATACAATGTTGATTATTGATCTGCTCATTCAGATGAAATTTCTGATGTTTATATTGATATTCACCCTAACACAAGGGGTTACAAAAAAATGGCTATGGATATGTATATTAAACTTACATCTCCATCTTTTGACCTCGCAAATTTTGATCCAACTTATAACTTTAACCAAGATTATTTACTCACCGACTCTACAACACTAAAATACCAAATTGAACCTTTTGTAACTAACTTACAATTATTCGGACCTGATACAAATTCATATTTAGATTCTTCAATTCCATTCATTGACGAAATTAACAAACTTAGAACTCCATATAATTACCCTAATAGACTTTTAAGAATGTCAGCTACATTTAGAAATGTAACTGCTTCAGCAATTAATGGTCTTACAAATAATGAACTTTATAAACAACTCGATCCAGAAGGTAAATTAAAGGATTTAATTCTAGATACAGAAAACAATGGTGAAAATGGTTTTGTTACAATCATTGAATCTATTGTTAATTCAGGATTAATTCAACAAATTTACTTAGATTTTCAAAATGAATTATCAAGATTAAACAGAGAAGACAAACTTGAATTAATGGAAATTCCTCAAATTTTAATTAAATCGGTTCTTAAAGAAGAAAACTTATTCAAACTTATTAGAGCAATTGCTTCTTCAAAATTCATTACATATAAAAAACCTGAATTAATTTCAGCTCTTCAAGGTGTAATTACAAACTTATTTGCTCTAAAAAGTGAAATGATTTCAGATGCAATCACAGGTCTTGCTTACAAATATGTCGAACCTTTCAAAATTGAAAAAGATGATCTTAAATCATTAATAACTCAAATTGTAACTAATCCAAATATTTCAAAAGTTATAGGACTTGCACTTGAAAGTTTCATTAGTAACTCTGAACAATTTGCACAAGTAGAAAACTTACAACAATTAATCAAAGTTTTTCTATCAGATAAAGAAAACATTAAGAAAATTGCTAACTCAATTTCTGATTTTGCGTGAGACATTGTTTCAAATGACGTTACCAAAAATATCCTTAAAGACATTTTATGAAACTTACTTGAAAACAATGGATTATCAAACCAACTTATCAAAGCTCAATCAGATAATTTTGTTGATAGTTTATTAAACAGCTTAACAAGTGTAAAACCAGACTCAATTAAAGAGTTTATTTCAGATTTTATTTCTCAATTTGCTGACTTATTAAATCAAAACGAATCAGCTTCACTTGACAACATTAAACAAATTACAACTCAAGCAGGAAAAATTGCTATTGATAATTTTGTTGCTAAAATGAACAACTCAGATTCTGAAGAAGAAACAAACGAATTTAATGTTTTCAAAATTCTTAAATTCATTAATGATTCAAAATCAGTAACAAACAATCAAACATTTATTAAACAACTTATCAAGAATGTTTTAAACAATCTTGATCGTTTAAACATCCCCTCAATGGTTGCAAAAGCATTATCATCAACAAAAATTACTTCATTTGTAGGCGAAGAAAATGTCGATTCACTTGTTAATTCATTGCTTAAAAATCAAAACTTACATAACCTTGTAAATTACTTAGTTGAATCTTATGTAGATAATTTTGCAGAATTTGCTGATGTTGAAGATTTAAATGCATTAATTCAAAAATTATTAGTAATTCCTAACTTAGAAACTGTTAAAGAGCACCTTGAAAGATTAGTTGCTGACTTAACTGATGATCAACTTGCTTCTAACTTACTTGGTAATGTACTTAAATCGGTTGCTAAAAAATACAACCAAGCAGCTAGTGATGAACAAATCGCAGCATTTGTTAACGAATCAAAAGTTGAATTATTAAACTTTGTAAAATCATTAGACATTATTAATCCACTTATTGATTTTGTGTTTAGTGAACTTGAAACAATTAAATCAAGCAGCACACCTTATGCTGATTTAAGGGTATTACCTTCAAAAATTACTGATTTCTTAAAATCAAAATTAGCTTCTGACCCTATTGCTTTAATTAAAAAAGTTGCTAACTTAGAAACATTTAGTTCTCATGCACTTATCTGAAAAGAAATTATTAAAAATGTATTTGCTGAATTAAATGAAAACAATGCAGTTGTTTCAAAAATTAAAGACATTTTAATTTCTACAGTTTCTTCAAATGAAACTTTAGCTAAATATGCAGATATTGATGAAGTTAAAACAATTATTAACAAGATTTTTGATACAGAACAAATCAATTCATTAATTCCAAATGTGCTTGATTTAATTTTTAACAACATTGCAGAATTAAAAACAGTTGAAAACATTACTGACTTAATTAATTTAGTAATCAAAAAACCTGAATTCAAAACTATATTAACTTCAAACATCAAACCAATTCTTGATAATGTAGTTACTGATTTAACAATCAACAAAACTCTTACAAAAGTGTCTGCAGTTTTACTTGAAAAAGCAGGATTTACTTACGATGCTAAATTCAATTCAATGTTAAATACTGTATTTGCAAACTTAATTAATAACTTAAGTGCAGATAATAAACTTAACAATTTAATTGCTGATTTTATTGCGTTATTCGATAATGAAAACATTACATTAAACAGTTTAACTTCACAATTGCCAAATGTAATTCTTAAAAACTTGAAGGTGACAGAATTTGAGTTTATTAAAAATCTTTTAAATGCACCACTTAGTGACATTGAAAAAGCTTCATTAAAAGAATTTATTCAATCATTATTATCACAACTTAAAACAAATGATAAAGTTTCAGGATTTATTAATAATTTAAATCTTGATTCTGTTGCTACAAAACTTAATGTTTCAGCAGACGAACTTAAACAATTACTTAATGACATTGTTGTTTCAGAACCTCTTGTAAATATCGGAACAAGTTTAACTGACTTTATCTTAAATAACCAAGAACAAATTGCTAACTTATCTTCTTTAACTGATTTAGTGATTTTAGTTCTTAAGGATGCTAACTTTATTCACGATGTTAAGGGTTCACTTAAAACTGCATTTGATGCATTAAAATCAAATCCAACAATTAAGAAAATGGTTACTGGATTTATAAGCAGCCTTGTGAAAACAAATGAATCAATTAGTTGATTACTTCAAGATGTTCAAAACGTTGATGGATTAGTTTCTGATTTATTTGACTTATTACCAAACTACAGTGATACATTCAACATTTTTGCACATATCTACAGTGGTTTAGAAGAGTTTAATCAAAATGGAAACTACACAAAATTATCTGATTTAGGTACATTAATTTTCAAATCATTTGCAGAAGAATTTGGTGGAGAAAATCAAGAAACAAACATTATCAAAGCAATCAAGATTTTATGTGATAGCTTACTTTCAAAACACAATCAAGATATTAATCAAATTATCACAAATGTTTACAACAAGATTGCTACTGATTCACAAATGTTTGAATCGATTTTCGCCAAAGTTCCTACAAACTTAAAAGAAAAGATTGAAAATTATGTTTCATTTGATAACTTAAAAGAATTAGTTAAATTTGTTTTAAACAATGACTCATTCAAAGTTGTATTCTTAAATCAACTTACAAATGTTCTTAATTCAATTGCAACTACAGATCAATTTACAACTTACAATGATTTAATAATCACAGTTCTTAAAGGGCTTGATTATGAGCAAATGAAATCTAACTTAAGTAATTTCATTTCCGAATTATTTGAAAACGAAAATAACAAAGTTACATTAAAAGAGTTAATCAATAATGTTGTTAAATCAAACCTTCCTGACTTATATTCACAATTAAGCAAAGACTTTGTAAGCGATTTAGTGGATAATTTAATTCCATTATTAAATTCATTAAATATTTATCAACCTGCATTTGACAAGGCATTTGAAGTTCTTTCAAATGCTAAAAATGCAGATGAACCATTAAGTGTAATTAAAACATTACCAAATGAAATTGTTTCATTAATTGTTGCTGAATTTAACAAAGATAAGCAAGCATTTGTAAACAAAATCTTAGCTTCTCCTATTTATTCAGAAAACAAACAATTCATCAAAAACTTATTACACTACTTAGTCTCAACAATCTTAGTTAAAGATTCAACAATCACAAAATTAACTTCAATGATTAATGATGCAAATTTAGGTGAATTAGTTTCATCAGAAGGTGCATCACAAGTAGCTAACGATGTTTTAAGAAATAGTAATTTACCAACATTACTTAACTCATTAGTTGATGCAATTGTTGATAATGGTTTATTAGATTCAATTTTTACAAATCCTAAAGATGTTATTTTCAAAGCTCTTAAAAATTCAAATGTTACAACAGAGCACAAATATGAACTTGCAAGTGTTATTCATACAATTTTAAGCTCAAATGGTTTAGATAAACTAATGCATAAAGCATTAAATAAAATGCTTGCTGACCAAGCTTTATTGTCTTCAGAATTACCACTTGAATTCTATACAGCACTTAAACAAACATTAAATCAATTAATTAACTACAACCCTACAAACACAATGGTTGATCAACTAATTGAAATCGTTAATGCAGGTCTACTAGAGTCAAGTAGTTTAGATGAATTAATCAAGTACATTACTTCAAATGTAAAATCATTATTAAACATTAAAGAATTTGGATACATTAAAACATTATTAAATTCAAACATTTGAAATCACTCAGATCAAATCAAAGAATTAGTTTCTAATGTAATTTCTAAATACTATGTTGATGAAAATATCCAAAAAGTTGTTGCAATGATACCTGTTGCATCAATTGCTAATAAATTAGGAATTGATGCTCAAGTTTTATCAGACTTATTTGTCGATATTCTCAAGTCACAAAATACTAAAGACATTATTAATTTAGTAACAAACTTTATCATTGATAATAATTCAACACTAAGAGAAGCAAACTCATTTGACCAATTAGCTATTGCTATAGCTTCAAATGAAAACTTTGTTGCTTCAATCAAACCAAAAGTTCTAAATATAATTGACCAAGTAATGACTGGAACAAATGCACTTGAAAAACTTTCACAAGCTTTAGCAGCATTTATTAAGAACCCTGATTATGCAAAATATTTTGCAGGTGTTCAAGAACCTGAGCAATTAGCTAAAAACATTATTAACATTTACTCAATTATCGATAGAAACTTTGGTGTTTCAGAAATCGCTTTTGATGCTTTAATTAACTACATTAAAAAATCAGGAATCACAAACTTCTCAATTTCATCAGTTCTTTCTTCATTTACTAAAACAATTAAGGAAAGAATTTCAAAAGATCCATCAGCATTTGAAACAAAAGTTGTTTCAACATTTAAAGAAGTCATTACTTCTGACTTATTCACAAAGAGCAAGGATGATTTATTAAAAATTATTGACAATGTATTCAATGTAATTCCTGCTAATGAATTAGCTACAAGTATTGTTAATCAAATAATGTCAAAAGCAGGAAGTTCATTTGAAAACTACTTCTCTAAAGATGAATTAATTTCACTTCTTGAATTTGTCTTAAGTAATCAACACTT
Source organism: Mycoplasma sp. 4463 (assembly GCF_048381515.1). NCBI lineage: Bacteria > Bacillati > Mycoplasmatota > Mollicutes > Mycoplasmatales > Mycoplasmataceae > Mycoplasma > Mycoplasma sp. 4463. The sequence goes on along the minus strand of NZ_JBLWID010000002.1, from coordinate 26,650 downwards.
TAAGAACTTATTTGAAAAGATTGCATCTAATGCAATTCAAAGAGCAAACGAATTTGCTGATGTAACTTCTTACATTGATATTATCAAGAAAGCGTTTGTTTTAATTGATCCTCAATCAGTTAAAGAAGATACAACCGGATTATTAAACGGATTATTAACTAACCAAGTTACAAAAGATTTTGTTTATAAATCACTTGTGAAATTATTTGGAACTTTAAACATCGAAGTTACTCCTCAAGTTGATAAATTGTTCAGAGATTTATCAAATAACTTAAAATCAGTTATTGATTCGCTCGAACTTGTAAATCCTGCCTTGGATATCTTCTTTGATAAGTTAACAGAAGCCTCACAAGCTGAAAATGAACAAATCTTAGCTATATTAGGTCAAATTCCACAAGCATTATCAGATTTAATTAACAAACAAGTTCTTTCAGATATTAAAGGATTTGTTGACAGAATCATTAATCTCGACGTTGTTACTGATAACTATGAAACAATTATTAACTTAATTCCTAAAGTAATAATTGCGTTAAGAAATAATGGAACAATTACAAAACTTGTAAATTCACAAATCAAAAAGCTTTCTGATTCAAATACATTATTCAAATACACAACTAAAGAACATTTAGGAAACTTTGTAAATGAACTTATTTCAATTAGTGAGATAGATGATTTACTTATTGAGTTTGTTCCATGATTACTTGAGGATAAATCTTGAACAAATTACATCAATTTACCACTTGATGTAATTGAAAAATTCAAGACTAATACAGAAAAAACTGAATTACTTAAATCAAAAATTCAATCAATTATTGAAAAAACACTTAAGTTTAACTCAACTAAAGTTATTGTTTTAGATTTAATCAATACATTCGCTAGAAAATACAATATTCAATTAGCCGGAATTAATTTAGATAAAGTTGTAGGTGATTTATTACAAAACTTAAACTCATTTGCAATCTCTGCTAAATTATTACCTAATGTTGCAAATATCTTTGTTGACACATTTATTTCAACTAAAGATACAAACCAAACTATAAGTGCTGTAGTTGAATACATCAAAGGATTGCTAAAATCAGATGCGTTCAACATTGTTAAATCAGTGTTCAAGCATTTATCAACATTAGCAGTTAACCAAGACGAAGTTATTAAATTAGTTAATGCAATAATTGAAACTATTAAAGTTAATGATGAACTTAAAGAAACAATCATTTCTAAGTTACCATTAGACAAATTACTAGAAAGCTTCGGTATTACAAAAGACCAAATCAAACAAGCTTATGATTTAGTTGTAAAAATGCCTGAAGTTAAGGATTTAATCAACACAGTCTTAAGATTCTTATTCAAAAACTGATCAAGTTGAGCTAATGCAAACTCATTTGATGAATTAATTGTGATTATTTTAGAAACACCTGATCTTAAAGAATCAATTACAAACTTAGTTTCTAGAATTATTTACACAATCACAAGCGATCAAAACGTTCAAGATATGGTCGCAACTGCTGCTGTAAGATATCTTCAGTCATCACCTTACGCTTCAATTTTCAATGACATCAGCGATCCTACGCATTTAGTTAAATCACTTTTAGCTAACATTGAAGGATTCGATAATGAATTAAACATTATTGAGCAAGTTGCAAATTCTATAGTTAAATTATTATTGCAAAGACAAACTAATATCACAACTTCAGATATTACTTCAGCCATTACAAATGCACTTGGTGCAATTACTAAACAAGAAGGATTTGAACAAAAAGCAATCAGATTGCTTAACTTAGTAATCAACTCACTTAAACAAGCAAATCATCAACAAGATTTATATTCACTCATTACAAATGCACTTCACTTATTTGAGAACAGAATTAACTTAGGTGAAATTATTTGAAATATCTTTGATGATGAAACACATAGTTACCTAGAAGAAAAAGTTATTTCTCAAGATTCATTTGTACAGTTAGTTAACTCAGTTGTAACTTCTGATGAATTAAAAGCATTAATCACAGAAGTTTCAAGTTACATTGTTGAAAATAATCAATTCCTAGAAAGCACAACTACTTTCTACGATATTCTTAAGATTTACTTAAATGTAAATGAAAATGTTAAAAGATTTGGTGATTTAGTTGAGGGAATAATTGTTAAAACACTTAACAATGACATTAGTAAAGGTGTTGTTAAAAAATTACTTAATAGATTTATCAACTTCCTTGAAATTCCAAGAACAAGTGAACTTGAAGAATTTATTCCTACATTAATCGACAACTTACCAGTTATCTTACAACGTGCCGGAATTTATAGATCAGTTGTAGATAGCATTGTTTCAACATACAAAAAATCTGCTTCATTCAGTGAATTTGGTTCAAGTGTTGTAGGAGCAGTTGTTAAAGGAATTGACTTTACAACATTCAATACAGTTAAGAAGATTCTTCTTGATCCATTTATTCAAGATAATAAACAAAAAATTATCGACTTATTCAGAAGCATCATTACACAAATGCTTAATAATAAACAAAAATTAACAAGAGTTATTTCTCAATTTGGTTTAGGAAAAGCGTTATTAGGTACAAACGATTATGACACAGCAATTAACAATATGGCTGTTAATGCATTAGGAAACGAAAACTTAATTAACTTATTAGTTACAGTATTCACTGATGTACTTGATAGATCAGAAGATTATGCTAAACGTAATTCATTCTCATCTGTGCTTAATGAAATCTTTGTTTCACCTAAATCACCTCAAATTAAGCAATATATTGTTCAATGAGTTAACCACATTTTAGATAATGAAGATGCTGAAATTTCTCATGGTATAGGACTTATTATTTCAAATATGTTCAAAGGAATGGGATTTGCATTTAATGATTCAGATTCACAAATCTTTGACAACATGGTTTCAGGATTGTTCAAAACTCTTAGAGGTTCAGATGAACTTAGAACTATTGTTGACAATATTTATGAATTAATTCAAAAAACTGACTTTGAACAAATCGAAGACAGAATTAAAGCTCTTAAAGATATTGTTATTCATGGTATTATGTCAATCATCTTGAATAAAAATGGAAACATTTCAATGAATAAAATTCTCGAAAAAGGACCATTCGTTGGAAAAATTATCAAGAATATGGGTAATGGTACTTTTGTCAAATTTATCAACAGATTGTTTGAAAGCTCAACATTACAACCTGAAAAAACTGGTATTTACAAGATTATTGATGGTCTGATGAATCCAAATCAATCTTCATCATCCTCATCATCTTCATCTAACAATAATCAAGGAAGCTCATCATCACCAAAATACAAATTTGAGTTTGACGTAAGTATTTTTGAAATTGTGGGTAGAGTTAAAGAATTTATTAAAGAACTTTACATTCCTATCTGAGAATATATGTTTGAAGAAATTCAATCAGGTAGATATAACACAAGTCTTAGAAATAATGCTTACAAACAAAATGATGCATATAAAGCAGTTTTCAGATTTACGACATTTGCTTTATGAGCCGCTAAAGAAAAAGGAAATATTTCAGATTTCTTATTCTGAAACGGAACAACTCTTGAACTCGAAAACATCTTCCTTGATGGAACTGAAATGGCTTGAACAACAGTTAAAAATAGACACGCTCAAGAATTCAATAGATGAACAGAAGAGCAAAAACGTGCATTTGGTAAAGCAGAAAGAGGAAATGGTTACAACTATGAATTTATAGTTGGAAACAGATCTAACAGTACAAATAACTCGAACTATTGAAAAGATCAAGTTTTAGTTTACATCTACTATAGAAAAACAAAACCTATTGATAAATTCACAAGAAAAACTAAAACAGAAATTCTTTACGAAATGCTTAGAGATGGATACATTAATAAAAATTAATCTCTAGTTTCAAAGTGCTACACATCAGTTGTGTAGCGCTTTTTAATATAGATTTGACCCTAAAACTTTTAACTTTGAAATAATGAAAAATGTAATACAATAGATTACAAGAGTTTTAAAACTACTCTTACAAAAATTAACAAATATATCAGTAAGTATGGATTCACTTGGGTGTGCTAATCATAGTGCTAGGTGCTCGAAATATTTACGTAGCAAAACAAACTAAAAGGAAATTAAAATTATGAACAACGCAGAAAACAAAAAAGAAAATGTTAAAGTTGTTGAAAAACAACAAAGAACACCAATTGTTTCAAAAACAAAATTATTAGAAGCCGGAGCATACTTCGGACACAAAACTCACGCTTGAAACCCAAAAATGAAAGATTACATTGTTCCAAACAAAAAGAACAAAGGATCACACATTATTGACATTATCAAAACACAAAAATACTTAGAATACGCTTACTCATTAGTAAACACATTAGCATCTAAAAATGCACAATTTATTTTTGTTGGTACAAAAAAACAAGCTAGAGAAGCAGTTAAAGAAGCAGCTGAAAGAACAAACTCATTATACGTAACAGAAAGATGATTAGGTGGTACATTAACAAACAACCAAACAATCATGTCACGTGTAAACAAAATGAAAGAATTAGAAGCTAAAGCAGCTAACGGATTTGCTGGATACACAAAGAAAGAAGCTTTAGACTTACAAAAGAAATTAGATAAATTACACAAAAACTTAGATGGAATCAGAAACATGAACAGATTACCACAAGTAATGATTGTTGCTGATCCAAATGAAGATGCAATCGCAGTTAAAGAAGCTAAAAGAAAGAAAATCAAAGTTATTGGTATTTTAGATACAAATGCTAACCCAGATTTATTAGACTTCGGAATTCCTGCAAACGATGACTCTTCAAAATCAATCGCTTTAATTATGACAATTTTAGCTGACGCTATTGTTAAAGCACGTGGTGGACAAGTTAAATTTGCATACCAAGAAGACGATAAAGTTGTTTTACCTTCATTCCAAAAACAAGAAGAAAACTCAAACAACTAATTAATCACAAAATAATTTAATTAAGGAGTAATCATGGCAGACATGAAAATGGAAAAAATTAAAGAATTAAGAGCTAGAACAAATTCAGCCTTAATCGATGTTAAAAAAGCATTAGAAGCTACAGAATACGACATTGAAAAAGCTATTCAATGATTAAAAGAAAATGGAATTGTTAAAGCTGCTAAAAAAGCAGGTCGTATTACTGCTGAAGGTGCAGTTTCAGCTCATGGAACAGATAAAGAAGCTGTTATGGTTGAAATTAACTCAGAAACCGATTTCGTTGCTAAGAACGACAAGTTCCTTAACTTATTAAACGAAGTTACAAAATCAGTTTTTAAATCAAAGGCTAACACCTTAGAAGAAGCCTTAGCTACAAAAATGAATGACAACGAAACTGTTGAACAAGCTTTAATTCAAGCTACATCAGTTATTGGAGAAAAAATTTCTCTTCGTCGGATTCAAAGAGTAGTTGCTGAAGAAGACCAAGTTTTAGGTATATACGTTCATGTTAACCGTCAAGTTGCAGCAGTAGTTACAGTTAAAGGTAACAATGTAGAAGCTGCTAAAAACGTGGCAATGCATGTTTCAGCTATGAATCCTGAATTCACATTAGTTTCAGATATCCCTGCAGAAAAATTAGAAGAAATCAAAGCAGGATTTGAGAAACCAAATGGTTTTGACTCTAAACCAGAAAAAATACAACAACAAATTACAGAAGGTTGATTAAACAAACAATTATCAGAAATCGTTTTAGCTAAACAACCTGTTGTTGTTGACGATTCAGTATCAGTTGAAAAATACTTATCAAATCACAATGATGAGTTAGTTTCAGCTGTTAGATTTGAAGTTGGTGAAGGTATTGAAAAAGTTCAATCAAACTTTGCTGACGAAGTAGCTGGAATGGTTGTTAAGTAGTTCTTACTTAACTTCTATTTTGATATAACGCATATTCTAATCACTTGGAATGTGCGTTTTTCTTTATAAATTAATAAATTAATTTATAATAAAACTTATAAAATCAAATTAACTAAAAAAATCAATAAAACAAAGGATAAATCATATGAAAGCAAGATTAAAATCATTAGTTTTAGGTTTAAGTGGTGCAGCATTACTTTCACCAATGTTATTAGTATCATGTAATAACTCATCAAGCTCACAAAAAAGTCAAGCAGAACTTAAAGCAGAAAAAGCAAAATTAAACACAGATATTCAAGCTGAATTTAACAAATACAGTTCAGTTGCTAAATCTGGAGACAGCTTAGATCAATTAGTATCAAAAAAACAAAATGAATTATTTGCTTTAATTGCTGAATTAGATAAAAAAGAAGTTTTATCAGATTCAGACGTTAAGAAATTAGCTGACTTTTTACAAACATTAAAAGATCAAGCTGCAGACGTATTATTACGTGGATTTGTTGATAAAAACTTAGAAGTTGTTGCAATCGAAAAACAACTTGAAGCAGCTAAAAAGGAATTAGAAGATCTTAAAGCCGACACTGAAGGTGCAAACAAGGAAACATTAGCAGAAAAAGAAAGAGAAATTCAGGCTCTTAACGATCAATTAGAAATTGCTAAAAACGAATTAGAAGATGTTAAGTCAAAAATGGTAAAGAGAGCTCCTTCAGGTAAGCAATCATTACTTAAAATCACAAAAGCAATTCTTTTCTACTTAAGCTCATTTAAATCAAAATACCCTGAACTTTATAAATCAAACCAATCAATCATTGATGGTGCTGTTTCAACATGAGAAAAAAGTAGTAAAGAATATGAAGCTCAAGAAGATGACTACAATAACATTAACTATTTCTATGCTCAAACAATGTATGCTTTAAACTGATATACAATTATTAAAAATTACTTCCCTGAAGCTAAAGTTGAAATGCCGTTTCCTAAAGAAGAATTCATGAATTCATTATTCCAATGAAGAATTAAAGATTTAGAAAATGTTGCAGTTAACTTATCAAGTATGGATCGTTCAACTTTATCAGCTGAAGAAAGTGCAAAAGTTGATGAAAACATTCAATTAGTTAATGGTGTTAAAACAAACTATGAAGAAGCATTAAATACATCTACAAACTTAGACGAACAATTTATTAACTTCCAAGCATTAGAAATTCAATTCTGAAGCAAATACATTTACAACACAAATTCATTCAATGAATATAAACCTTCATTAATGGTTCCTTCATTAAGAATTTCTAAGTTCCCATTATCAAATGAAATAATTGATGCAGAAGTTTTAGAGCAATTAAAACCAGTTTCTAAAGAAATCGCAGACAAGTTCTCAGAATTCTACACAAACACAGGATTTAAATACTTACCTTCAGTTTACTACACAAATCTTTACAACCAATTCCGTGATGATCTTTTCAATGTTATTAGATACCAATTTATCCCTAAGCAAACCACATTAGAGGGGTTATTATACGTTCTTTCAAAATCGGAAAATGATTTATCAAAATACAATATTGATACAACACAAATTCTTGCTGATATTAACGCAAAAGCTAACGAAATGTATAACGGAGCCTACAGCGGTAGCACATACGCTCTATACAATAGAAAAGTTAAGGCAAAATGAAATGAACAAATGTATGATGGAGATGAAAATTCAGCAATTTACAAATCATATAAAAAATTCAATACATGAGCTGTTAAGCAAATGAACGAAATTAAAGCTCTTTCACAAGAACAATTTGTTTCAGCAGTTGATAGATATATGTTAATTAAAGCTTTTGACTTTAAATTACAGACATTAGTTAACTTATTTGAATACTGAAAACTTCAAGGGATTGATCCGAAATCAGAAGAAATGGAAGCTGTTTTACAACTTTCAAAATCAGCTTCAAAATATCAAGCAAGAATTAAATCTGCAGAAGATACAATCGCTGATTTAGAAGCTATCAAAGCAAAATTAAAAGAATTAGTAAGTTCATACAATTTAGATACAATTAACCATCCAGATTTCACAACAATTGAACAATACTCATCTACTCTAAATGAAGATAAAGCTAAAGTTCAAGCGGTTATTGATACATATTCAGCATTAACAGGAACTGATGGAATGTTTGAATTTACATTTAGCGAAATTACAGACTTTTTCAATAGTGCTGTAGACAATTTCAGAACAATTATTAATAAATGAGATCAATTTGTTGCTGATTCTAATACAGAAGGTTTTGCAGAAACTTACAAAGTTTTAGCTGACTTCAAAACAGTATTAGAACAAAAAGTTGGTGATGAAAACGACGGTAACATGGATATGCTTTACGTAAAATTTGCTGACATTTACCAAGACAACAGATCAGGTGATAAATACACAAATGGTTTAGCTTTATTAGATGAATATACAGCATTTGCTAACTCTTTAAAACACGGCGAATTCGCAAATGAAACAGATGCTAGAGCATATTTAAACGACAAATACTCACAATTTGAGCAATTAAATGCAAAAATGACAGCTGCTAGAGAAGAAGGTGGAGTATTTTATGCATTAGATGATTACCAAGGATTCACAAGCGAATTAGACTATGAATGAGCTGAATTTGCAACTACATTTAGAGATCACGCTTATGATTCAATGTCTCTTGATGACTTAAATTCTAAAGTTGCTTCACTTAATGAAAAATCCGTTGAATATTCAGCTAACTTTGGTAAATTACCAGCTACTGGTGAAACATTTATGAAACTTATTGCAGGTGATATTGAAAGAGAAAACTCAAACATTGAAAACTTTAGAAGACAAGATAAGAAAGCAAAACAAAGTTTATATATTGTTCCGGGTCAAGAAATTTATGCATTCATTAGACAAATGTATAAATCAGTTTCAGCCGAATTATCAGAAACTTCAATTAGCGAAGATCACCAAGATAAAGTTGTTTATGACGCAACACACAAAGCTATTGATAATTTAGTTAAAAAAGATTTAACATTTAGAAACATAATTTTTGCTAACGCTGATGGTTTTGAATACTTAACAGATGAACAAGAAGCATCAGGAAAACCTAAATCAGAGTTATACACAGAAATGATGAATTTAGAATCAGCTTACTATCAAGCAAACTTAGCGTACTTAAAAGCTGATGACAATTCAAAAGATGAGAAAAAACAACAATTACAACAAGCTAGAGTAGCTTACTACAACTTCTTAAATTCAGATAATTTCTCAATTTCAAGAAGTTCATACTTAAAATTCAATTTAAATGTTTACCGAACATATGACGATGACAGTGAATTTACACCATTTGATTTAGCATTATTATTTGCTCAATACGATGGTTCAATTGAATTATTAAGATTCGTTGAGAATACATACATTAAAAACAATCAATAATTTATTTAGTTAAAAACTGGTATCAAAAACCAGTTTTTAATTTTTTTAATTACTAAACTTGAACTTAATAAGGTTTAAATCCTCAGTTAATTTTTGATTATCAGAAATTTGTTTTTCTAATAACTTTTCAATGTTCGCAGGATCAGTCACATATCTTTTTATAGCAATGTCCAAGGCCTCTTTGTAACTTAGGTATCTTTTATACTCAGCATCATGGTAATCGATTGATATTAAATCTAATTCATATCTACCATCTTCTTTGTATTGTCTGAGTTTCTCAGGATCTTTTTCAGCTTCTTTAATGTCTCTCTTAGCTTTCTCTACACATTTAAAATTATCATCAACTAATTTATTGATTTCACTTATCTTGGTTGTTAAGAATGTTTTGATATTTTGTTTTCTATTTGAATCATTTTTCAGATTTGTAAGTATATTTGTTAGAAATTCATTTACTTTAGTGAATTTTGAAACATTAATTTGAAAATTGAATTGTAAGTTTGATTTTAAATTAGCTTTATATTCTTCTTTAAAATCATTAACCTGCTGTATGATTTCATCAGTGATTGAACTTTCATTATACTCAGCAAGGGTTAATTTGTTTTCTCAGAAAGTGTTAATTACAAAATTATTAATGCTTGAAAATGATTTAAGTAACATTTCTTGGTCTGATGTAATTTGACTATTATTGCTTTCAATTTTTGCAAAATCATAATTTGGTTCAGAACTGTTTATAGTTAATATTTCATTTTTAACAGTGTTCAATCTAAAATCTGAATTTTGCTTTAAACTTTCTAAAGTTTCTTTTGCTGTTTGCAATTGAGTAAATCAAAATTTAATTTTTTCTTCTTTATTAGTATTAAAGTAACTTGAATTAATGAATTCATTATGAGCAATATTTGCTTCTTTGGTTTTTTTAGTGATCATTCAAAGTTGTTCACCTAAAAAGAAATCCTGAAGTTCTAATTTTGCTTTTTCAATTAATAATGGTTCTAATCTGTCGAAATTATTGTTATAAAAGTCTTTGTAAGATTGATATGAACCTGTTGCTCTATTAAGCACGTTTATATTTGCAGTTTGCATTTCAAGAACTTTATTGTAGATAATTTGTAAACTATCGGCTACAAATGTTATTGTCTTATAAATTTGTTCAATAGGATCTTCATCAATAATTTGATTATATTTTGTGATAGTTTCATCTATTATATCTTTGAGCTCATTTGAATTGGTTTCATTAATATAACCTTTCATATAGTTGAAAAGTGTTATAAATTTGTTGTATTTCTGAGTTAAATATTCGATAAATTTATTCCTAATTTCACTATTTGCTAGGTGTTTTAGTCTTGAAAGTAATTCTGTATCTGTTTTGAAATGAGCACTTAAATAGTTGTTAGTTTGAATTAAATTTGATTGAATTTGTCAATTTAGACTCATCAATTTTATACTTGATAAATTCAAACTAATTAATTCATTATCTAACTTATCTAAATATTGATAATTACTTTTAATACCTTCTAATTCAGCGTGATAGTTATTTCATAACTGGTCATTTTTAAAACATAAATCCTCAATTAATGGAACAAACTCTTCTACATTTGCTTTTGTTAATATGTGATTTTCAAGGAAGTTTATGATTTTTTCACATTCTAAAATATGACTTTCCACAATATTATTTATTTTATTCAACACTTCTTGTTCTGTTGTGTTTAAATTGTGAAATTCAAAATTAGTTCATAAATTTTTAAATTCTTTAAGCCACTTAATTGATGATTTCATATTTCCTACAACAAATTCTCTATATTGTTTTATGTTTTCTAAAAATTTATTCATATTTTGAGGTTCATGAATAAAAAAGTCTTTGTAAACATTTCTACCATGCAATAAGGTTGAATTATGTCATTTAAGGTCAGGGAAATCTAATAAATGCATTTTTGCTTGAGCACTTAAAATACTTGCTACATAATTTATTCAAGTATTTGAATTAGCATTAGTAAATGAACTAAGGTTTGATTGATTTAGTTCTGTTAATGCATTAAATTTGCTAAAAATTGCATCTTCATAATTTACAGTGTTTGACAATACTCTCGATTCATTTACACCTACAGGAGTATTAAAAATAGGTGCAGGTTGCACAATGGGTACATTGATTTTGCTTTTATTTTCTTTCTTTTCAATTGGTTCACTAGATACTGGTGCAGACTGAATATTTCTTACAATTAATCAAGTTCCTACACCGATTGAACCTGCGACCATTAGTGAACCCAAAATTGTTAGTCATTTATTTTTAAATATTTTCATTTTCTTCATTTTTCTCCTCACTTTATTAGTAAAAATGATCAAAAAAGAACTAAAAAAGAACATAATAAGCTTTTGAAAAATCTACATTTAATGTAAAATTAAATTTATTTATATATTTATATATAAATAACTATTTTTAATCAAAATTTGAAATTCAATAAAGGAGTACTATATGAAAAATTTAGCTTTAAAATACAAAGTTTTATTAGCATTAGGTATATTAGCAGGAGCGTCCGGTATTGCTGTTGGTTCAATTTACGGATATGCAAATAATTCTGACGAAAAGAATGGACCAACAAATCCAGTTGATCAAAAATTGTTTGTAAACAACTTTAAAAAATTCTATGATGAAAATGATCAAATTAAACCTGAAGTTTCTGTTTTAGATCCACTTAAATCAAAAATTGTTGCTAATGTAGTTTCAAACAATGAAACTTACAATGAATACAACTTTGTTGGTGAAACAGAAAAATATTCATTTGACGAATTTTTCAAAGAATATTACAAAAGATACAATGAATCATTCATATTAGAAGTTAAATACGGCTCATTCAGTTTTTACAATGAGTACGTTTTAGCTGTTAGACCAAAACAATTTATTGAATTTTCAAATTGATTTATGTCAAACGTATCTTGAGGTCCTGACCTCTTAACTTTAGACTCATTTAGAATTGTTCCAGGAGTTGAGCAAAACGGTAATGCTATTACTTTAGGGTCTCACTCAACATTGCACAAAGAATACAGTGAAATTAAATTCTTCCCTGATGCATTCTTTGGCTCATTACCTTACTACTCAACGGTTGGTGGTAGAGGAAATGCACAAGATGCGTTAACTTATTCAACATTTAATTATGAAGTTCCTAAAGCTGATGTTGATATGTTCTTAAACAACATTCCTTTAGCAACTGCAATTAAAAACTCTTCAATGCTACCTAACAATACAGCATTTAGAGAAATTACTATTCCAAGAAAATTAATTAATAAAGAATTCTTAGTTTACATTCCAGGTTCAGCGCCACAACTTGATGTTGAAAAAATTCAAACAGTTTACTTGCCAAGTAACATTAGTTCTGAAGAATTTGCAAAAGTTGCAGAGGAACTCAAACCTAACTTTGGTACAGTTTCATTAAGTGACTTCAAACCAGTTATTATTAAAGACGTTAATAGTAACTACAATACAGAAAAAAAGAAAACAACTTTTGAAGTCTTCTTTGATTACAAAAATAAAACTGACTCAGACGCGGTTAAAAACTTTGATAGAGATTCACTTTCAGAAACTGATAAAGCAAAACTTGATCAAGTTATTGCTGCTAGAGGTGACTTTAATGTTAGAACAAGTTTAGACTTTACAAGAATTTCTGAAGCTTCAGCAATTACATACAGAAACTTCGTAAAAGCTATAAATGAAGATATTATTCACTTCTTAGATTTTTATGACATTAATTCATATGTTGGAACAAAACTTTTTGTTTATAAAGAAGGAGATAAAACTTACTACTTTGATTCATTTGTTAAAGCAATCAATGAAGTTCCTGCTTTAAAAGATAAAACTTATGAAGAACAAAAAGCATCAGTTAAAGAATGTGAAATTAAAGAGTTTACAATTCAAAACTCTGGTTCAACACATATGCTTTCAGTTAAACTTGAAGACTCAAACAGATTTATCTTACGTGAACAATTTGTTGCAAGTGCTTCAAATAATTATTCACCAGCTGGATTTGCTCAATTTAAGGAAGCTGCTGGATATTTAGGTTCAATTACTCCTCTTATTTTAGGTTACACAAGTGAAGAAAAAGATGCTAATGGACAAACATTAAGAGGCCTTGATTCAAGAAAATACCAAGTTTATACAGAAGTTTATAATGGACTTGCTGAAAAAGTTCTAGAAAAATACCCACACTTACTTAAATCATTAAACGGACCACACTTAGAAAAATCTGTAAATGATAAAGGGGTATATGAATACAAAATTGTTGAAGGTGAATACAAAGGTGTTTCAGAATCAGATAGAATTGGACTTCCACTTGTTTTAGGAACTCTTATTGAAGACTTTGAAGGTATTTCAACAGACTTCTTAAAATATGTTGCAACTCACGAATATGGACATCACTACACACTTGATCAAGGTCAATCTTGAATCGATTCTAAAAACCCTATTTTAGTTGGTGGTCTTTCAACTCGTGGTGGAGCTAGCGACTCTTCATTCTACTCATACAAATCTCTTAAAAACTATTTAGAAGCTAGAACAAACCTTACAGTTATTAGAACAAACAGTTTAGGTGCTCCAACTGAAAATGGTAAATTCATCAAATTCCAGTTTGGTATCCTTGATGAAAACGGAAACGTTGTTTCTCAAGAAGTTGAAACTAAAAATCAAATGTGAGGTGCTGTAGGTGTAGCTGGACAAGATATCTACACAGTGTTAGCTAACCCACAAAGACGTTTCTTACAAGATTATGAAGGAATGATTGAAGCAGCAAAACTTAGAAAAGTTGCTCCAGGAGACTTATTTATTGCAAACTCATTTGATGAACAATCAGGAACACTTAACCCAGCAATTTCTGGAAAATCTAAAGTATTCAAAAAATTCGAAAATGGTGAAATTAAATTTGCACAAGTAACTGCTAAAAACGTTATTGAACAATTAACAGATGGTTCTGGACAACCTATTGCGCAATTTGTTGACTTTATCAATGATGATGAATTCAAAGTTAGAGTTTATGAAACTGAAACTGTAAATGACAAAACAGTTATTACAAAAGTTAACTTCAAAAAACCAGATGGTTCACCAGCTATTAATGTTCCTTTAAATGTTGAACTTGATACAGAAAGCTGAAACTACATTCGTTCACAAGAAAGATTAATTGTTCAATCACTTCAAGAAGTTATCAAAGCTGACTTATTTGATTCAGGATGAAACACTAATGCAACAAGATTAGGTGGTTCACTTGCAATTTACCTTAAAGACTTATTTAATGCAGTTGATTTAAATGACTACTTTAAATTATTTAAAAACAGAGGAAACCAAATTGAATACGATCCACAATACAACTCTGTTTTAGCAAACTTTGCTCAACCAGGTAAAGATGCACCTGAACAACACAGAGAAGCATTACAATACTTATCACTTCGTTCAAGTTTACAAGGTTCACTTAGAGATATTGTTAACACATTCTATGGTTATATAGATACAAAATACAGAATGCAAAATAGAGCAAACATTAACCCTGTTTTAACATTTGCAAACTACAGAGACTTACAAAACTCAACTAAGTATACATTCCCATATGTTTCAAGCTCAGCATTCTTAAGTACATACACATACTCAAAAGACAGACTGAGTCAAACAATGAATGAGTACGCTACTGAATTGGGTCTTGAATCAATTGATGGAAGATGACAAAATAACTTTTCTATTGCATTTTCATATGCTCTTGGAATTGCTAGATTAGGTAACAACTCATCAGACTTGTTTACTTACTTAGACAAAGACCAAAATATGTTAACTTTAGAAAACTTACGTGAGTTACTTACAAGTGGTCCAGATGCTTTTGATAAAACTGTGAAATATGTTGGACTTAATCCATTCTCATCAGCTTACAAAAAATCTGATTCAAACTTAATTGAAGCTTTTGTTGCTAACTACAAAGTTAATGCAACAAGATTAGATACAAACAAAAATGCAAAATCACTTGCTTTTGCTTCGCTTGATAAAATGATGGAATTATTATCAATCGATTATTCAAAAGCTTCATTTGATGTTGCTTCTAAATCATTCAATTGAGATTTAGATTATGTAAAATCAAAATTTGATTTAAGCAAAATTAAATCAGTTGTATTAGCAGGTGACTTCACAGTTTCAACAGATAAAAAAGTTGAAATCGGTGCATCACAACAACTTTTAGCTAACTATGCAATGAAAGCGTTTAAAAACTCAAACTTACTTCTTGCAGTTAAAGACTTTAATGTTGCTACTGATTTAGTTGCAAACCAAGCATTCTTCTCAAAAGAATATGGAATTAGAATTGAAAGTCCTGAATTTAGAGAAAACTATGTTGAAGACGCTTCATTAATTAACCCAGAATCAAAATTACAATTTGATGCAGCTAAATTACAAGAATTCCTTAATGAACTTCTTTCAAAATACGGTGTAAGTGATTACAAACAATATTTTGATACTCAAGACTTAATCCTTTTATTAGGAAACATTACATTCATTAGAAACTTTGGTGTTATTGGAGAAAATCTTCTTATCGGTGATATTTACTACGGTGGATTCTCTTCAGGTAAACCATCAAGTGATGTATTCAACTACAATGAAACAAGAGTTGAGCCATTATTAAATGACAAATTCACAGATTATATTTACTCAATTGCTGAAACGTTAACAAGAGATTATGTTCAAACAACTTACTTACCAAGTTTTGAAAACTTTGGTAACTTACCAAAATTCTTAGGTGGAGTAAATGAATCAGTTACTGGACTTGATTACATTGTTGATGGAACTAAATTAGCCTACTTAAACGATATCAAAAATAGTCAATCAGATATGGTGCAAGGTATTTATGCAGCTATTCAATCACATAAATACAAAGAATATATTGCACAAACTTTAGATTTCCAAATTCAAACAAATATTAAGATTGCTGAATTCAAATCTAAAGTTGATAACTTAAAATTAAATTTAATTCCAGCTGCTGAAGCTGCGATTGCTGATCATAAAGAACAAATTAAATCTGAAGAACAAAAATTAGCTTCAATGCAACAAGGTAGCGACGAATACAATCAAACAGAACAAAAAATAGCTGACCTTAAAGCACAATTATCTGCTAAAGAGCAAGAATTAAATAACTTACAAGCAGAACTTTCAAGAACTAATATCGATTTAGCTAACGAATCAATTGAAAAGAATAAAAAACTTGTAACTGAATTCAAGGAACCGATTTTTGGAATCTGAAATGACACATCAATGCTTCAAAGAAATGAAGATGGAAGAAGAAATTCAAACTACTTTGGAAGCTTCATCTCAAATAACAATGGATTCTTTAAAGATAGATTTGAAAAAGAAAAAATTGGTATGGAACTTTATGATGAAAATAGAAATGCCATCCAAGACAACAACATTAGATTAAAAGACTTTGAAGGAAACAAAATTACTTCAAGACCTAAAGCATTCTTTGTTTCACAACTTCTTAACTATGGAGTTTCAGAAAGAACAATTTCAGGTATGTTCAGAAATAAAAAACTTGATGCAGTTGCTATGTATGGATACATTCCAAATCAATTAGCAGAGCAAGTTAAATACATTAAGTTCACTGACATTGATACAAATGAAATGCACTACTTACCTGTCAACATTGATAAAACAAACAACATTTTCTATTATGAAAAACAAGGTGATGCAGATTCTAAAGTTACACTTGAACAATTAGGTTACCAATCTTGAATTTCCGATTATGCACTTATGTCTAAATACAGAAACTCATTATTAAAACCAAAACACAGATTCTATATTGATTTTGCTAATGAAAACAAAGATACAATAGGTGGATTTACAATCGGTGACCTTGACGCAATGATTGAAAACGGTAAAGCTGATGAACAATCACCAATCAAGATAATGCCTGAAAAAGATGAAAACAACAATAACACAGGAAAAACAATTATTTACGTAGATTACCAATTTAACATTTCAGGATAATAAAAGGAGAAGAAGATGAAATTAAAAAATAAATTATTATTGACATTAACAGCAGCTTCTGCTCCTGTTGTCTCGTCAATTGCATTACTATCTTGTCAATCAGGTGGATTATTCTCTAAATCAATTGATTATGATTTAGGATTAGCAACTGAACCGATTAACAACTTAAACTATGTTAGATATAAATCAATGGACAAAATTGTTCCATCATTAGTGGACTCATATTTAAAAACAGGTCCTACAGCTCAACTTAAATCATTACTTAACAAAGCTTCATACAACTTTGTTGTTATGGAAAATAGTACAGTTAAAGATTCAGCTAAATTCACTGACTACTTAAATGCATCTAGAAGTGAACTTTTAGATAATGATGGTAAAGGTAAAATTTCAAATGCATTCTATGGAATTGATAACTTCCAAACAGTGGGTGGATTAGCTGACTTATCAGATGGAAATATCCAAGAAAAAAGTACTATTTATGCTTACAGAAACCCTAGAAACCCTAATAACTATATGGCTATTACAGGGTACACTAGAAAAAAACAAAATATGTGATCTAACGGTGACTTTGTAACTTCAAATGACATTAGAGATTACTTAGAATACATTTTAGACCTTAACACAGGGTCTCAAAAATTAGACACAGTTAGAAAATACGGAATTAGAGCAGTTGATAAATTTATTGACGCTCAAAAAGAGTATCAACAAAAATTCAAACAATCATATAAAAACCCATTTGGACGTAGAGATTATGTTTGATCAGAAGTATTGAACAGATACATTCAAAATCCAAACCAAGAAGTGTTTGCTTCACAAATCAAAGATGAAAATGGAAATCCACTTGATACTGTGGAAGTTGAAGCAATTAAGCAAGCTGCATTAGAATTTGGTTTCTATACAGGTCAATTATTCTTAGATTACGATAACGATTACATTGCAGAACACTTATCATTACCTGAAAACTCTTCTTTTGCTTTAGATAAAGAAGTTCAAGACTTTACAGTTTTAGTTAATGGTGAGAAAAAGCAAATTAAGATTGTTAAAAATATGTATGTAAACCCATACCAAGAGTTTAATAAAACAAACAAAGACTTACAAGGTACAATCAAAGCACTTTCAAGTAGCGAAAACTCATTCACAATGATTTTTGATGACACTAAAACACCTGATTTATCATATTTATTATTCACAATCCTTTACAACTTATTCCCAATCAATAGAAAACACGTTGAAACTGTTGCTGGTGGAATTGATAAATATGGTTCAGAGCCTAAAACATTCTTAACATCAGGTCCATTTAAAATTGCACAAAATGGTGAAGGTATTCTTTTAGGAGATAACGGTTACATTATTCTAGAAAAAGATAAAGATTACTTTGATGCTGAAAACACGATTTCAAACAAAATCAAAATTATGTTCTCAACTAACAAGAACACAAACTCATTATTCTTTGAAGATGGTTTAATTTCACAAACATATATTCCTGCTTCAAAAATGAACCTTTATTGATCTGATCCTAAAATGAAAAAATACCTTAACAAAAACACAGGGTATGGAACAATTGCTTTTGCTTTCAACTTAGATAGCGAAACAAATGGAAATTCATATTTACAAGATCAAGATTTAAGAAATGCAATGTATTTTGCAGTTAACAGAGAAAAAGCTCTTAAATTTGTTGGATGAGATTTCTCATTCCCTGTTAACACTTGAACATCTTATGGACAATACAAAACATTCGATGGTAAAAACATTGAAATGTTCTTTGAAGGTCAAAAATCCACAACTAAAAATGGTAAAGAATTTGACTTACAAAACTACGAATTCGTTGTTCACTTAGCTAAATCATTCACATTTGAAAAAACTGAACGTAAAGATTTAACTTACGATATTCAAACAGCAAAATACTATTTAGATAGATTCAAAGCAAAACATCCAGAATTACAATCAGTTAAATTTGAATTCTTAAACAATGGTTCAGAAGAACAAAAGAACGCTGGTTTATTCTTAAAAGGTGCTCTTGAAACTATGTCAAATGGTTACATTTCAATTGAAACAAAAACATTACCTGAAAACATCTATGCAAGCTTTATTGAAAAAGGTGCATACCAAATTATTTATCAAAACTACGATAGATTAGGTGGTAATGGAGCACAGGACTATGTATCTGCATTCTTCAAACGTGATGAAGTTGATACAATCAACCAAAAATCAATTGCTTTCAAAGATAACCCTGTTGGTTCATACATTTATGGTGACTACATAGGTGAATTAGTTATTGAACAACTTCAAAAACAAGATGCTAGTGTTTCAAAACTTTCATTAATGCAATCTGACATTAATTGAATTAATACGCTTATTAATTCAAACTCATTATCAGGTGACTATGTAAACATTGCATCAGATTTTAATTCAGCAAAAGTTTCACAAAGTAGCAGTGAAATAGCAGCATTTGTTAAAAAATACGCAAAACCTGTATCACTTGCGCTTGCAAGTTTAAATGAAGCTAAAAAAGCAAGATATTCAGAGCAATATGTTGAAAACTTGCTTGGGTATATTATTATTAATAACAAAAACATTAAAACAAACAGAATCAACAATGCATTTATTACATATTTAGCTACTGAGTTTACAACAGAACAAATAGCTAACTTAACAAACGAAACACAACAAAGATTACAATTTAACCAAGAAGAATTATTAAGAAGCGAAAGCGCAAAACCAGATGATGCAATTCCAGTATTCTGAAATAAATTCATTGAGTTATCACTTCAACATCCAGATGAATCGATTTCACAATACACTTCAAGAATTAACTCATTCTTCTCAGGAAACTTCACAGATGAGGAACTTTTAGAAAACTGATCTCAAACAAGAGTTTACTTATTTATCGCTGGACTTGAAAAAGTTATCAGAGATACAGCGGTTGTAATTCCACTTATGGAAGTTGATACAAACTGAGAAATTACAAAAGTTGGAGGGGTTGATAGTTTATTCAGATTCTCACTTCAATATGCATACGATATGACAAGACCACCAATGGCAAAATTACCAAGAACTAAAGAAGGGAACTAATGAAAAAAGTACAAGTAGATAATAAAACTTATGAACTGAACGATAACAAAGTTATCTTTAGAAGTAAAAGAAATGTTGAATTAAAACTTAAAGATAAACTTCTTTCAATTGATTCACCATTCTTAAAAACATCTTGAAAATTCTTAAAAATTATTGCTGAATTTATTGTTATCGGATTTATTGTTATATCAATTACATTCTTCTTAATTAACTCAGTTCCAGGTGAAAACCCACTTACACAAGGTAAGGATGAAACTGCAAGAAAAATTATTGAAGCAAAATATGGATTGGATCAACCTTTACTTACAAGATACTTTAAGTACTTAAATGGTCTATTCCACGGTGACTTTGGTATTTCTTATTCACTTTTCCCTGAGCGCCCTATTACTGAATTTATTTGAGATAGATTTTACAAATCATTCTTAGTTGGAATTTTCTCAGTATTCTTAACAGTTACAATCGGTATTTCACTTGGTATTTGAGTTGGTAAAAATCCAGGAGGACTTGTAGATAACGTTTCAACTGTTATTGTTTCAATTTTCTCATCTGTTCCTTCTATTATTTTCGCTTTACTTCTTGTGTTTATCGGACGTGTTGTCGGAATACCTTATGTATTTGACCAATATAATTTTGCAACCTATATACTGCCTGGTCTAGCTCTTTCATTAGGAAGCATTATTGTTTATATTAAATACATTAGAACAGAGCTTAACAGAGAGCTTAACTCAGTCCACGCTAAGTTTGCTTACTTAAAAGGTGTGTCAAGAAACAGATTTGTTTGAAGACACGCGCTTAAACCTGCACTATTCCCAATTGCTACATTCTTCCCTGCTGTTATTTTTGGATCATTCATTGG
Organism: Mycoplasma sp. 4463; assembly: GCF_048381515.1. NCBI lineage: Bacteria > Bacillati > Mycoplasmatota > Mollicutes > Mycoplasmatales > Mycoplasmataceae > Mycoplasma > Mycoplasma sp. 4463. Next base: position 5,462 of record NZ_JBLWID010000002.1, on the reverse strand, counting down.
AAGTATCTTCATTGAACAAATTTTCTTAATTCCTGGTTCAGGAGGTATGTTACTTAATGCTATTACTTCAAAAGACTACAATGTTATCTTATTTTTAATTGTTATGTTCTCACTTCTTACAGTTCTATCATATGCATTCAGAGATATTCTTTATGAAGCAATTGACCCAAGAATTAGAAGGAGAGGTGCTTAATGAAATTTAAAGAACATTTACACAAATTTAATTCATCAATTAAGAAATTCTTCGAAAAGACAGCAAGCAAAATTAAAGGACGTGAAGCAACTGCTTCAATGTCAAAAGAAGAATTAGCAACAGCACCAAACCCAATTACACAACCATTTGTGTATCAGTCTTGAAAAATTGTTGGAAAAATTGTAGACTTCCAAACTGATATGCATATGCAAGCTCAACCAAGAGTTTTCAAAGAATTTATTAACAGATTCTCAAGAAGTTTTGCTGGAGTTTTTGGTTTTGTTACATTAGTTTCATTAATCTTATTAGCAATCGTTATTCCATTTACAACACAAGATCCAAACGTTACAAGTGTTGATGATTCAAAACTTATTTTCAATACAGTAGATAGCAAGGGTGTATTCCACATTCTTGGAACAGATCATTTAGGAAGAGATTTTTGAGCTAGATTATGATGAGGACTTAGGTATTCAATTGCACTTGCATTTGTTGTAACAGCAATTGAGGTTGCTATTGGACTTACAATCGGAATTATGATGGGTCAATTTGAATTCTTTGACAAAATTATGACTTTCATCATCAAAGTTATTTCAATTGTTCCTACAATTATCATCCTTATCTTAATGACTATTATTATCAAACCTAGTTTCTGAGTTGTTGTATTCTCACTTTCACTTACATCTTGAACAGGTATGGCTAACCAAATTAGAGCTCAAGTTAAACGTGCTAAATACTTTGAATGAGTATCTGCATCAAAAATCTTAGGTACACCAACTTGAAAAATTCTTAAAAACTATGTACCTGTTATATTACCTATTTTAATTACTCAATTAGTATTCACAATTCCTGGTGTTGTTTTATCAGAAACATCACTTGCATTCATCGGTCTTGCTATCGATGATGTTCCTACATTAGGGAACTTAATTTCTGAAGGTCAAAAATTATTCCCTGACTACTTAAGATACGTATTTGTTCCTTCAACATTCTTAATCTTAATTACAACAAGTGTTCAATTAATTGGTGCATCAGTTCAAGATGCATTAAGAAGACAAAGATAGGAGAGTTTTATGAAAAAAGATAATAACTTATCTAATCAATCAGAAAAACAATCATTCAAGTCTAAATGAGAACACTTTAAAAGAAAAATAAATGTTGCAATCACAAACGCTTTTTCTGGTCTTGGATTAGGAAACAGAAAAAATATGTTTGATTGAGAAACATTTATGGAAAATGTTGAGTACAAAGAATTTTCAGATGGAACAAAACTTAAAATTGCTGCAGAAATTAAAGACATTCACTTATCATTCTTAAACCCATCTGTACCAGGTCAAAAGAATAAAGTTCTCCGTGGACCATCTATTCAAATTTACGAAGGAAAAGTTCACGCAATTATCGGTGAATCTGGTTCAGGTAAATCAGTTATTACATCTCTTCTTTATGGACTTACAGGAGATAATGCTGTAATTGATAGTGGTGAAATTAAACTTTACAATAATCACGTTGAGAAGTTCTCAATGCGTGATTGAGAACGTTCACACTATAGAGGAAGAGTTGTTTCAGCTGTCTTCCAAAACCCTATGTCTACATTAAACCCAACTATGAAAGTTGGAGCACAAATTATGGAAGGTATGCTTGTTAATAAAGTTGTTAAAAACAAAAAAGAAGCATATGAACGTGCTGTAGAATTCCTTAAATTAACAAAAATTAATGACCCTGAAGCTGTTATGAAATTATACCCACACGAAATGTCAGGAGGTATGATTCAACGTGTTGTTATAGCTGCTATTGTTGCGCTTGAACCAAAAATTTTAGTAATGGACGAACCTACAACAGCGCTTGATCCAACAGTTCAAGCTTTAGTTCTTGAAGTTGTTAAAGAATTACAAGAAAAACTTAAATTATCAATCGTGTTTATTACTCACGACCTTGGAGTTGTTGCTTCGATAGCTGACTACATTTCAATTATGTATGCAGGTCAAATTATTGAAGAAGGAACTACAAGAGAAATCTTAAAGTATCCACAACACCCATATACTTGAGGTTTAATCTTAAGTATGCCTGACGTTAATAATGGTAAAAGACTTTCAACAATTAGAGGTTCAGTTCCATCTAACTTAAATAATATTGTCGGAGATGCTTTTGCAGTTAGAAATGATTATGCACTTGGTAGAGATTTTGAAGTTGAACCTGACTTTTACTATGTTTCAGAAACACATAGAGTTAAATCAGCGCTTTTAGATAAAAGAGCACCTAAATATACACCACCTGCACACATTGCAAAATTATGAAAGGAGTTTTTAGCAAGTTCTAAAAAATAATTTATGAAAAAAGACTATTACATAGAAACACAAAAAAAATTCCTTTTCTGAAAAAAAGAATTCATAAGATACAACATTAAAGGTGTAGATGAAATGTTAAAAGTTCCTCAAGGTAAGGAAGTCTTAGCAACATTAAGAAACGTGGATGTTACATATGGTTCTCGCTCAAAAGCATTTAGAGCTGTAGTAGACTTTAACTTAAACATTTACAAAGGTGAAGTTTTAGGTATTGTTGGTGAATCTGGTTCAGGTAAAAGTACAATTGGACGTGCAATTATCGGACTTACACCACACAGCTTTGGACAAATTAAAATTCTTGATAAATTATTACCTAAGAAAATGGTTAGAGGATTTAAGTTTGGTAAATCACTTAAAGAATATAAAGAAATCGTTAACTTTATGGTTAATAAAGTGCAAATGATTTTCCAAGATCCAGCTAACTCACTTAATCCACATGTTAATATTGAAACAGTTGTTTCTGAAGGTTTAACAAATACAAAGAACTCTAAAGAAATTTACTTATTTAACTACGACCAAGAGGTTGTTAAACATTTATACTCAATGATTGATAAAAAAGAATATCGTTCTTTATTTGGAAAGTTCAAAGATGAATTAGATCACAAAATTTCAATCAATGAGAACGTTGCATATGATGCTTTATATGTTGACTTTGAAAAAACGATTAATCAAACTTGAGGTTTATCAGAAGTCGCAACTAAATTAGCTGAATACAAAGCAAAACGTGATGAATTAAATAAATTAACTGAAAATGAATGTAAAACAATTTTAGTTAAAGACATTCTTAAGAGTGTAGGACTTGATGAATCAGTTTTAAAACGTTATCCACTTGAATTCTCAGGAGGACAACAACAACGTATCGGGATTTCTAGAGCCGTTGTGCTTAGACCTACATTACTTATTGCTGACGAACCAATTTCAGCGCTTGACGTTTCTATCCAAGCACAAGTTGTAAACATCTTTAATGAACTTAAAGAAAAATATAATCTTACAATTGTGTTCATTGCTCACGACTTACGTATGGTTGAATATATTTCAGACAGAATTGCTGTTATGAATAAAGGTAGATTACTTGAAGTTGGTACAACTGAAGAAATTATGAGGCACTCACTTCATCCATATACAAAATCATTGCTTGAGTCAGTTCCATCAATCGATTCTGACAAAGGTAGCTTGCTAGGATACGAATATAATCCTGCAATGCATAATTACACAGAAGATTATCAACCTGAATGAATAAAAATCAATGATAATCACTTTGTGTTAGCTACACCTAAAGAAGTTCAAGATTGAAAAAATAATAAATATTAATTTAAATTCAAATAACCTAATAAAACAAATATAGAAAGGAGGCTATATGAAAAAAATTAATAAAAGAATTTTATTTGGTAGTTTTTCATTAGTTTCAATGTCATTACCAATCGTTGCTCTTTCTTGCAATAATACAAACAACCCACAACCGAACCCGGGAGATAATAAAACAAATCCAAATCCTGAAATTACATTCGAGCAAAGCAAAGCAATTGCTATTTCTCAAGTTGAATCATCATATTCAAACTTAACAGAGGAGCAAAGAACTAAGATTAAAGAATTAATCCAAGCATCAGAAAACCAAGAACAACTTAAAAACATTCAAACAAATGCTAATTACTTAAATGAATTAGTTCCAAGTTTAAAAGAAGCTGTTGCAGATTATTCAGATGTTAAAGCTAGCTATAAATATGCAAATGATGATCAGCAAGCTAGAAAAGATGCATTCGATACTGCTTACAATAATGTTAATAATGTTGTAAATTACTTAGATTTTTCAAATAATGGTACTGCATTAAACTTTGATGTTGACGCACTTAAAGCAGCCTACAATGATGCTAAAAATGCATTAGCTGGTCAAGAAGTTCAAAAAGATCCTAAACCAGCTATGTATACAGATGCAGCTAAAAGATTCGGTAAATGATTCTCACTTCCTGAAAGTCAAGAAGTTGCTTACACAATAGTTAATACAGCTAAACAATTTGAAGAAAGCACATATGAAGTTCATACATTAGGACAAAAAGTCGATGGAAAAACAACATATCCAATTAAAAACTACAAAGCTGATACACCGGAATTACCTAATAATATTCAATTTTCTATAAGTGATTTCCAAACATATCAAAAAATGATTAAACTTAGACAAAAGGTTCTAGACACTTTCTTTAGATTAATTGTTAAATCAGATGGTAAGAAAGTTTATGAATTCTTCAACCATGATACAGCTTATGCACCTACTAGATATTCAATTAGTAAATTAATGTTAATCATTGATAAATTAATTATCACAGGTAACATTTATGAAGAGTACTTAATTGAATTAGAGGGTACAAAGGATGATTCAACAGTTAAAATGTTCCAAGATCCAGCGCACAAATATTCATATTATGCAATCTTACCTAGAGTAGAGCAAATGAAAAACGCTGTGTAGTGAGTTTAAAAGTCAAAATTAAGTAGCTTATGCTACTTTTTTTATTACAAAAAAGCACATTAAAGTTTATTCAATGCACTTAAATTATGTGTGATTAAATATATTTGAAAAGTAGAAATTGAACAAATAAGAAAGCTTTGTATTCTTTTCTTAATTAATGCTATAAAGCGGAAAACGTGGGATAACCAGAGATAATAAAAAATAATAATCTCTGGTTTTTATATTCTTTAGTTTATTAAATTATTAAAAAGTTAATTTTTAAAGAGTTTTTTTATAAAAATTAGCATTTTTTGTAACTTATATATAACTAAAAAATTAGCAAAATATTTTTTTTAAACATCTTAAATTAACAATTAAAAGCTTATAAAATAAGCGATATTTGTTTCAACAATTTGACTAAACTGGGACACTAAAAATGGACAGAAGGTTTAATTAGACATAATAACACCTCAATGATGTTGGGGTGTTTTTC
>NZ_JBLWID010000001.1:0-89485 GCF_048381515.1 Mycoplasma sp. 4463 | reverse complement strand
TTGAAAAACACCCCAACATCATTGAGGTGTTATTATGTCTAATTAAACCTTCTGTCCATTTTTAGTGTCCCAGTTTAGTAACGCTTATGCGTTATTTTTTTACACATTTTGTGAAAAAAATAACTATTTACTTAACTTATAGTTAAGTATGTAATAAAATGAATTTATATTTATTATTTTATTTACTCAATTTACTAAGGAGATTTATGAAAAAATTAAAATACTTATTCTTTGGAGCAGGTTCAATTGTTTTAACTACTGCACCTATTGTTACTAACTCATGTCATTCAGAAAAAGCACCTGAAGCACCTAAAGTAAAAACATACACAGAAGAAGAAGTTGCTGAAAAAATTAAAGCAGCTCAAACTTTAATCGCAAATGGTGGAGGAATCGGTAGTTCAAATGCATGAAACTCATTCTCTGGAGAAAAACATGCTATGGGGATGCAAGTTTACAAAAATGCTAAAGCTGCTTTTGACAAAATGATTACACAACCAAATGTTGATTTAACTAAAGTTAATATTTCTGGTGATAAAATTGTTGTTTCAGCACCAGAAGAAGGTAAATTCATTCCAGTGGTATTCATGGATTTAGATGAAACTGTTTTAAATAACTTTAAATACCAAAACTATTTATTCCTTAACAATAAATCATACGATGGACGTGCATGAGATGATTTTGTTAGTCAAGCTATTTCTACAGAAGTTCCTGGGGCAATTGATTTTATTAAGCATGTTTACTCAAAAGGTGGAGTAGTATTCTTTAACTCTAACCGTTCTCAAAAATGACATAAAGAACCAAGTAAAACAAACTTAATTAATTTAGGGCTTGAGGCTAAATATATGCCTGATTTTATTTGATGAATGCAAGGTGTGGATTTAGCTAATAAACAAAAACCTTATTCATCAACAACCTCTACAAAATCAGAAAAAGAAGAAAGAATGCATCTTGTAAATAATAATAAAATTACAATTGGTGAAACACCAGTTCAATTCAAAGTTGTTATGAGAGTTGGGGATGATATTTCTGATTTCAATGACAACTTCACTAAAAAATCAGGTGTAACTTCTGAACAAGTTGTAGGTGAATTAAAATCTGATTCAAATAGGTATGGTGACTTATTCGGAAATATGGATATTTCTGTAATGGGAACATACTATAACAAAGAAACAGGTGCTTGAGAAGATGAAACTCACTCTGAATCATATGTTTTAATTCCTGGAAATTCATCATATGGAAGTTGATTATCACATTTAATTGGTCAAAAAGGATACAACTACGCTAAGATTACTGAAAAATTAAAAGGATTTATTTACGTTCCTTCAAAAAGTTAGTTAATTTAATATAAAAAATAAACCAATAAAATGGTTTATTTTTCTTTTTCAATTACATAAATTTGGTCGTTTATTCAAACAACATCACCTGGGTGTATTTTTGAAGATCTGCCTTCAGGTTTTTTATTATTAATTTTAATATCATTTGTCTCGATAAAGAATTTAGCTTGACCACCTGTATCAGTCTCATTGATTTTCTTTAAAAATTGACTTAATTTGATTGAATCACCTGTTATTTTAATTGTCATAATTAATTGTTATAAAACTTTCTTAATGGTGTAATTAATTGAATATGTGAATTATCATTTTCTGTTAATAAAAGTACTCTATCTTCTTTTTCAGAAATGAAAATATTAATATTACCTGGTTCTAACTGTGAAACTGCATCTTTAATATAAATGTAGTTAAAGTCCATATCAATAGGTTTTCCTTCTAAAATTTGAAATTTATTTGAAACAGCCTTACCTGTTCCGATTTCAGGAACTTCAAATAAAACTTTAATTTCATTTTCATTAAATGAGAATTCCATTTTTCTATCTTTTTCTGTGATTTGGAATAAAGCTGTATTAATAACTTTTAATAATTCATCTTTTTCAATAGAAAATCTTCTTGTGTATTTTGTCTGGAACAATGATGAAATATCGATATATTGAATTTTGCTTACAGAAATATAAATTACTGTATTTTCGTAAGAAATACCTATTTTATGCTCATCAAAGAATAATTGAACTTTTTCTGGTGCATCTTTTGTAATGAGTTTTTTAAGACTTTTTGCATCAACTGTTAAATCGATATCAACTTTCTTATCAACTTTTAAAATTTCAGTTGAAAGTCTATATGAATCAGTTGCTACAAATCTTACATTTTCTGAATTTTTAGATGTTATATTAATACATTTAAAAACTATTGAGTTTAATTTATCATTACTTATCGTTGTTGAAATTGAAACATTGTTAATAATTTTATCTAATCTCTGAGAGTCAATTTCAAGAGTGTTTTTTTGATCTTCAAAATTTGTATCAATATGTTGTGTAATATCATTTGTTGTTAAAGTAAATGAAGTTGAACCTTCATAAATATCAATTAAATTACCTCTTTGTTTAAAAGTGATTTCTTTATTGAATTTCTTAATAATGTTTTTTAATAAAGAAGCTAAAATACAAAGTTTTCCTGCTTTTTCAACTTTAATTTTATCTTCATCAACCTTAATAACTTTTCTAGCTGCTATAGATGCGTTAGCAGCTGTTAAAACTAAGTTTTGAGTATCTAATTCAATCTTAATTGTTCTTGATAAATAATGCATATCATTATTATCAATATAATTAGACATAAATTCAATTAATTGATCTATTAAATGTTTTGAAATTGTAAATTTCATATCTTCTCCTTAATATAAATATTAATAGTTGTTAATATGTTTATAACTTTCAAAAAGTTAAATTTTAGTGTGTTTTTCTATTATTTTTTAAGTTTTTAGTTAAAAATAAATGTTTATAAATTATTAATAATTCTTGCGCATCTTATCTTCTACTTCATTTATAACTTTTTTAACTTTAATATCATCTTTAGTGTTTATTTTCTTTAAAGCACTTAATATAGTTGAATGATCTCTTTTAAACAATTTACCTAATTCATTAGATGAATAATCTAAATGCTTTTTAATCATATAAATTGCAATTTGTCTCGCTAAAAAGATATTAGATTTTCTCGATGGGCTTAAAATGTTTTTAACTGGTATTTTGTAATATTCTGAAACAGCTTTTAAAATTATTTCATCAGTAATTTCTGCTTTATCTTTAATAAAATCGCCAAAAATATTTTTAATTGTTTTTATAACTAAAGTTTTTGGTAATGATTTAATTTCTTTTTCATAGAAACTTAATCTTTTTACAGCACCTGTAAGTGTTCTGATTGAATTTGAATTATTTCTTATGATGAAATCTTTTGATTCATCATCTAATGTGTTTGTGTCGAAGTTGTTTTCTGTAAGTAAGAAATCTAAAATCTTATGTAAATCTTCTTGTTCAGGCTGTTTGATTTTTGTAATAAACCCAGATTGAATTCTAGAAACAAGTCTTTCATCAAATATTTTAGAAATTCCATTTATATCTGTATCTGAACAAAAAATGGTTAATTTACCTTTTTCCATTCTACTATCTAGAACTTGGAAAATATAATCCTTTGTAGCTTTTTTATTCCCTGAACCATACAATTGGAAATCGTCAAACATTAAAATGTCGTAATTATCAATCAATTTCTTCTGAAATTTATTAAGAACATCAACTGAATTTTCTTTTAATAAAGGTTGAATTCATCGAATAAACTCAGTTGCATTAACAAGGAATGATGATTTACCTTCTTTGGTTAAAGCGTTAGAAATGGCTTTTAAAAGGTGAGTTTTACCTAAACCGGAGTTACCTGTGATAAATAAAACTTCTAGTTTGTATTCATCGTCAATAATTGATTTACAAATATTTAAAGCTTCATCATTGAATGAACCATGAATATAGTTATGAAATGTATATTCAATACCATCTGTTTTCTTTTTGTTTGTTGTAGGTATCTGAATATTTAAGTTTTTACTTTGTTTTTCAGTTTCTTTAAGTGCATCTAAAGTCTCTTTATCAATTATTCTGTAAGCAACATTCGCTCCAAAAATTTCTTTGACTGACTTATCAAAAACATTTTTGTAATAATTTTTAAATGAACTTAAATTAGGATGGACTTTAGGGAAATAAATAACAACTTCATTGTTTTTGAAACTAAGAATTGTTAAATTTTTAAAAAACGTTTTAAAAGCGAGATTATCTTGAATTTCATTCTTTATATACTCAATATAAAGTTCATTGTAAGAGTTTAATTTCGCTTCTTCTTTGTTTTTCTCTTCATCGAAATTATTAATATTCATAGCTAAATTTTATTACTATATAAAAAACATATTTAAAAATAAGTTATAAACAACTTTAACAACATAGTTATGCAAAAGTTATCCACAACTAAAGTGTCTAAAATGTAAGTAAAAAAGCACTTATTAACATATTTATATTTTATTGTTTTAAGTATGTGGATAACTTATCAAAAATAATCTAATTTGACACCTAAAATAAAGGGTGATATATAAAAATTAAATCTTTATAATTTAAATAAATAGATAGAAAGTAAGGAGAGAAAATGAAGGGTAAATTTATTAAGCAAATTAAAGGTGGTAAAGAATTAGGTTGAGCACTTATGTTATTTTTACCTGAAGGTAAAAGTCAAACATTCTTAGTTTTTGTTACAAATGTCTTTCCAAATTTATATAAAAAATACGAAGTTGAGTTTGGGGATAATCCTAAAGCAAGTTACAAAAACTCAAAAATTATTAAGAATTTAGAGTTGATAATTGAAGATGTGGAAACAGATTGAGTTGATTATCTTTCAAAAAATGTACCTAACATCGGTAAATTAACTGCTAAAAAAATAATCGATGAATTTGGACAAGATTTATTTACTAAACTAGCAGATATTGAAAATTATAGAGATGAATTATTAAGTGTAATTACTGATAAACAACTAGAATCATTGGTTAAATATTATGAAGAAAATAGTGCAAGATTAAAATCGCTACTAAACTTAACTGAAGAAGATAAGAAAAATATAAATTTATTTAATAACCCAAGAGTTAGTGATTTAGTTGAAAAATTAGCAACTATTCACGGTTCTAGAGAATTTAATTTCATTGAATATTATAAAAACAACTCTCCTTATTACTTGTTTATAGATAAAGTGATTGATGATATTTTTAAAGTTGATACTTTTGCATTCTTATTGAATTGAACTAAAGAAAATTATCAAAGATACATAGCTTACTTATATAAAGTTGTTTGAGATTTAGAAACTCAAAACAGTACAATTTTTGATTTAGATACATTGCAAGTGAAATTCAAAAAAGCTATTGAAGATGCGAATATAAAATGAAATTCATTAATAAATGAAGAAGAAAGTGATTTTACATTCATAAAAGACGAAATTGATGTAGATATCATTTTTGAAAGATTTATTAGAGATGAACATTTAATTCAAGTTTTACCTGGTTTCTTTACTTTGAAAGCTACATTTGATAAAGAAGCATATATTTACAATAGATTAATGAAATTAGCTAATTCAGAATTAATTTGCAAATTAAAACCTGAAGCTATGATTGATTTGAAATTCTTATCAAAGCAACAAAAAGCTGCTTATGATAATTTCATAAACAAAAATATTTCAATAATAAGTGGTGGACCAGGAACAGGGAAAACATTTGTTATTAAACATATTTATGAAACATTAAAGAAAAACAAAGTTAAAGCAAATGAATTCGCTATCTTAGCACCAACAGGTAGGGCTGCAACTAATGTTTCTATAAAGATTAAACATCAAATTAGAACGATTCATAGCTATTTACAAATAGCCAATACAGATGAAAAAATTTCTTTAACTAATTTAGAAGAAATTGCTGATTTAAGAATTTTAATTATTGATGAGTTTTCAATGATTGATGTTAACTTATTAGATAAATTGTTAAAAGCAAGTCCTAAATTAGAAAAGATTGTTTTAATCGGGGATACTTTCCAGTTACCAGCAATTGGACCGGGTAACTTATTAGATGATTTAATTTTTTCACAAAATATACCTACAACATACTTAACTAAGTTTTATAGAAGTGATTCGGAAACAATTTGAAAACATTTTTCAAATATTAACAGAGGTGAAGTTGATGATTCAATGTTTAAACCTTCTGAAGTTGATTTAGTTAAAGTAGATAACAAAAACTTTCATAATGATTTATTAATTCTATATACAAAAGAAGTTGAAAAATTCGGAATTAACAACGTTATCATCCTTATTCCAACTTACAGACATCAATATGGAATTAATGAAGTTAATAAGAAAATTCAAAATGCAATAAATAAAAATGATGTTTTTGCAACAAACTGAAAAAACTATAGTCAAATTGAATATAGAATAAACGATAAAGTTATGCAGTTAGAAAATAGAAATAACGAAAATATTTCTAATGGTGATATCGGTTATATAACTGATGTTGTTTATGAGGATGCAACTTCTAAATTAGGTAACAAAAAAGTTAAGAAAATTAAAGTTACTTTCTATAGAGGAGATGAATGAAAAAAAGAAATTGAGTATTCATTAAGAGAATTTCAAGAACAAATTCAACTTGCATATAGCACTACAATTCACAAATTCCAAGGTAGTGAAATTGACTCTGTTATTATGGTGATTCATAATGAACACGCATTTATGCAAAGTAAAAAAATGCTTTATACAGGTGCATCGAGAGCAATTAAACACTTGCAAATATTTATTGACCAAAGTGTTGATTACAAAAGTTTAATTGAAAGAATACACGCAACAAGTGCTAATCAAGTGCATACAAACTTAAGATTCTTTATCCAAACAGAAAGAAGGGTGTAATGAAATTAATAGTTGGTTTAGGAAATCCAGGAGATAAATACAAATACACTAGACACAATGTTGGTTTTATGGTTATTGATAAAATCTGTAAGCAAATGGGTGTCGAGTTAAACAAATCTAAATTTAATGGTGAATATGTTAAGTTAGATGATTTAATAATTGCAAAACCAATGACTTATATGAATAAATCAGGTGAATTCGTTCAAGCAATAGCTCAATTTTTCAAAATTAATCCTGATGATATTTTGGTTATTCATGATGAAAAAGACTTTCCGCTAGGAAAAAGTGCAATTAAAATTGGTGGTTCAGGAGGAAGTCATAACGGTGTTTTAAACATTGTTCAAATGCTTAATACTCAAGAATTTAAAAGATTAAAAATCGGAATTAATACAGAACACAGAGAACCATTAAGAGATTTTGTTTTAGGTAATTTTACACCTGAACAAATGTTGGTTTTAGAGCCTGTGTTAAATAAAGCAGCAGAAGCTTCAATTTCATTTGTCTACAATGATATCCTAACTGTTATGAATAAATACAATGTCAAATCAAAAAACTAAATATTTACTAGCTGTTAGTGGTGGACCAGACAGTATGTTTATGTTGAATGAATATAAAAACAAAAACATAATTGTTGCTCATGTTAATTACAATCAACGTACTGATAGTGGTTTGGATCAAAAAGTAGTTGAAGATTTTTGTAAGAGTCATAATATCAAGCTCTATGTTTTAGAGTTATCTAAAAATGATTATGTTAAAGGTAACTTTCAATCTTGAGCTAGAGAGCAGAGATACAAATTTTTCAAAGAAGTTTATGTAAAAGAAAATTGTGACAAATTGTTAATTTCTCATAATAAAGATGATTTTTTCGAGACTGCATATATGCAAAAGCAGTCTAAAAGAAATGTTTTATTCTATGGAATAAAACAATCAAATCTTATTGATGGAATTAATATTTATAGACCTTATCTATTTAAGTATTTTAAAAATACAATAACAAAGAAAAATCAAAAAAATCACACACCTTTTTGTTTTGATTACACGAACAATTTACCTAAGTATTCAAGAAATAAAATAAGGTTAGATTTCGCTAAAAAAACACTCTATAAAAATACATTTATAGCTTGTAAACTGGTAAAAAACTTCTTTTTAAGTTTCAAAAGAAAAAAAATTCAAAAAGAATTTCAAATTTGAAAAGAATCAAGATTTAAGCAAGGTGTTTTTGAAAAACTCAAGCACAAAAAACATTTAGTTTATCAATACATTCACACATATTTTTCTGATGAAAACATTGAATTAAGCTCATCGAAAATCAAATCAATTATTGGTTTTATTCTGTCTAAAAACAGAACTTCAAAATACCTTTTAAAGAACGGTTTATATTTTGTCAAATTAAAGGGTGAATTGCTAAATTAATAGGGTATAATATAAAAAAATATTAAATAATAAAACATCTCAAAGAAAGGAGATAAAATGCCAAGAAAAAGACGTTGACCTGGTATATTAATAGCTTTTGTTGTTGTTTTAATAATATCAGTTGGACTTTACTTAATTATCAGTAAGTTAACAGGTCCTCAAAATATTTCAACAAGCAAATTTGTTGAATACATCAAGGATGCAGCAAATAGTCAAGATGATGGAACATACTTTAAATTAATTAAGTTTGATCCTTTCACTAACCAAATGCACGGTACCCTTATAAAAAATAATAGTCAACTTGAGATTGTTGCACCTGGTTCATTCAACTTCATAAATGAAGTGTATGAAATTAAAGATCCTCTTAAAGAAGCAACAAAATTTGTAAATAATGGTGTGGTAAGTTCAGGAGAAATTCAAAATGCAGCAGCACCACAACCAGGATTCTTCTCAACATACATTCTTCCATTTATTCCTACATTATTATTCCTTGGAATAATGTTCTTTATTTTTAGATCACAAGCTAAAATGATGTCAGGGCAAGGTGGGGCTATGTTTGGTGACAATAGTCCTGCTCAAATTATTAAATCAGATAAAAAATTCTCTGATATTGCAGGAAATAAAGAACCAATTGAAGAAATTTCAGAAATAGTAGATTACTTAAAAAATCCTAAAAAATATGAAGTGTCAGGAGCTAGAATGCCTAGAGGTATCCTTTTAGGAGGTCCTCCTGGTACAGGAAAAACTTTATTAGCTAAAGCGACAGCAGGAGAAGCTGATGTTCCGTTCTTCTTTGTATCAGCATCTAACTTTGTTGAGTTATTTGTTGGTATGGGGGCTAAAAGAGTAAGACAAGTTATAGCAGAAGCGCGTAAAAATGCACCAGCAATTATTTTCATTGATGAGCTTGATGCTATTGGTAGAACAAGAGGAAGCGGTATTGGTGGAGGGCACGATGAACGTGAACAAACACTTAACCAACTTCTTGTTGAAATGGATGGTATTAAAGAAAACTCAGGGTTATTATTTATTGCAGCTACAAACCGTACAGACGTTTTAGACCCTGCTTTAACAAGACCTGGACGTTTTGATAGAGTTATTACAGTCGGATTACCAGATGTAAAAGAACGTGAAGCAATCTTAAAACTACACGCTAAGGGTAAACGTATTTCAAATGATATTTCGTTTGAAAATGTTGCAAGAAGAACACCTGGTTTCTCAGGAGCTCAATTAGAAAACGTAATTAACGAATCTGTTCTTTTATCAGTTAGAGAAAATACAGGTATTATTACAAGAGATCAAATCGATGAGGCAATCGATAGAGTTATGGCTGGTCCAGCTAAAAAATCTAGAACTATTACTAAGGAAGAATTAACATTAGTTGCTTATCACGAAGCTGGACACGCTGTTGTTGGTATAAAAGTTCCTGGTGGTAATAAAGTTCAAAAAATTACTATTATTCCACGTGGTCAAGCTGGTGGATATAACTTAATGATGCCTGAGAATGAAAAATACAACTATACTAAAGAAGAATTATTAGCTTCTATAGCAAGTTTTATGGGTGGTAGAGCAGCAGAAGAAATTATTTATGGAGAAGATAAAATTTCAACAGGTGCTGCAGATGATATTTCGAAAGCAACAGCAATTGCTAGAAGAATGGTTACTGAATTTGGTATGTCTGATTTAGGTCCGATTAAATATCAAGAAGAAGAAGGATCTCCATTCTTAGGAAAAACTTTAGCTACAAGTTCATCAATTTCTAACCAAATTAGTCACGAAATTGATCTTGAAGTTAGAAAAATAATGTTAGAAGCTAAAAATATAGCTACAAAAGTTATTAAGAAAAATAGAGAACTTTTAGAGCTGATTAAAACTTCATTACTTGAAAAAGAAACAATTGTTGCAGAAGAAATCGAATACATTGCTAAAAACTTACAATTACCTCCTGAAAAAGAAAAATCAGAAGAAAAAGCTAGTGCTGTAGGTTTAGATGAATTAATTGAAATGACTTCTGACCCTAATATTGGACAAAGTACACAAACTGATTTTTACGATAATAAAGAAGAAAGTATTTCTGTTGACTTAGTTTCAGATGGAGTTATTGATAGTGATAATTCAGTTACAGAAGATGGAACTGAAATTGAAAAATTATAGTGATTAAACAACTGGTTTTCCGGTTGTTTTTTTATACAAAAATTCTTTATAATTAATAAATTAATTATAAGTAAATTTTTAAAGGTGGATTTTATGAAGAATTTGTTTAAAGAAGTCTTTAAGTCATTATTTAAAAACAAAGCTACTGTTATAGGGTTAACTATCCTTGTATTTTTAACGGCAGGAGTTTTCACTGTTTTAAATGATGCTGCTAAATCAATGAAGCAACAATATGAAGCTGCTAAGAAAAAATCAGTTTCACACAATATTACAATCGATTTAAATCTATCAACAAATGCGAAAGCATACAATGATGGGTATTTTGTTAACGGACTTTCTAAATCAGATTCACTTGTTTATGAAAATAAAAGTGTTTATAATAAAGGAATTAACTATATAACGGATAATTACAAAAAAGAAGGTTATGTAATTGACTTAACAAGAATTACAGATTCATTTATTCCATTAAGTTTATTTGTTGATGAGGAAAAATATAAAGACAAATACATTGATAGAGTTGACTTTATAAAAATCTACAACACTTATGACTTCAAGAATGAAAACGCAAGTTCATTAACATTAGATTTTGATAAAGCCATCAAAACAATGAGAATGAAAACTGATTTCATTGTTAACTTATACAAAAAAGAAAATGACTCATATTCACCTGTTACAACACAAGTTGTTTTAAATTTAAATGACCACTTTGTGCTTGATAAAACTTATAAATTAGAAAATATCGGATACATTACAACAGATACTGAAAGTAATGTTATTCTTTCTCAAGTTAAAACTTTATTCTTAAATATTGTCACAAAAGAAGCTACTTTTGACATGGTTAAAGGTAAAGAATGAATGTATGAAGGAGTTTGTTTAAGTGTTGAACCAGCAACACTTGCTGACAAACTTGGTTTTGATAAATATCAAAATAACAATTACATTTTCATTCTTAATAAAGATAAAAACTCAACTTTAATTAACATTCCAGAGGATGCTAAACCAACTGATGTTGTTAATGTTGAATTAAATTCAGAATTTGATTATTCATCTTTATATGATGAATCAAGAACATTAGACAAACCAATTCCATTTGTTTTTGAAACAAATCATACTTACAACATTCCTTTAAAATGAGCTGCAAAACAAGAGGAATACACATACTACCAAAGAAGAGTTTATGAATCAACATATGTAGATCCATTCAAGAAAAACTGAGATGGAGCATATGTTACATTTATGGAGAATTTAATTAAAGGAAACAATGGTGAATTACCATCAGAATTTAAAAAATTCTCATATTGAAATAAAAACTCACTTAAATACTTTATCCACTTTGATGAACAAGGTGTTTTAAAAGAAAACAAAGAGTTAATTTATGAGAACAATTCAGTTCTTACATATGATTTAACATACAATGAGCAACTTAGATTAGCTGATTTATCAGACCAACCAGGTTATTTAGATAGAGACTTTGCTATTAAAGAAATTATTATTAATGACTTAAAAACTCTTATTTTAAAAATTTATAACTTCACAAGAAAAGAAGTTGACAACCACCCAGAGTACAAGAGTAGAGTTCCAGAAATTGATGCATTAGCTAACGATGTAAACACAAGATTGCAAACTGCATCAATTAACAAATCACAATCAGTTTCAGAATTAACTGATATTTACAACAAGTTACTTAATGATGTAAGTGTTATTGTCCCAAACAATGTTTTACTTTTACCAGTGTTAAATTATGAAAAGAGAACGAAGATTCCTAATTATGCAGAATATGCATTTGATGGATATAAAACAATTGCACAAATTGAAACATCAAGAGATAGATTAACAGAAGAAGAATTTGACAAGTTATCTAATAAAAGAATCTGAGATATCACATTCACAAAAATTAAAAATGGTGCTTTAGATATTGTTAAAAAAGATATCTACAACCAAGTTTCAGAAAAAGTCGGTGTAGATAACATAGGTATCAAGAAATCAATCACAATTGATGCATTCGACACATCTAAAAATGAAAAATTCGTATATCACTTTGTTAATATGGGTGATAATGAACAAAAGATTGATGGAATCAAAAACAATGTAAACAAACTTTTCAATGAAATTGATAATCCAACAGGTTTATTTAATCTTTATTCAAATGTTGATGGTTACTTCAAAACTAGAGAATTACCATATTATGCAATTCACAATATTTTAGGTGAAATTATTAACAACATCATTCCATATGAAAAATATGTTTCATTAGATATGACATATGGACAAGTGAAAATTTATCAAAACTACCCAGAAACTAAATTATTTGAAGTTTGAGATAGATCAAAAATTTACAAATTAGCAAAATTTGTTGGAACAGAAACAGATGCACAAGGTAATTTATTACCTGATAGCGACTTTAATCAATTTGCCGAATTAGGAATTACTTTTGCTCCATCAAGAGAACAAGATACATACTACATAATTAAACCTGTTTATGATGCTAATAAAAAGTTACTTTACTGACAAAATGTTTCATTATCAAGAGAAGGTGTTTCTGAATTTGATAAAGAACGTTTATCAACTGGTAGATTAACTTTAGAAGAAACAGATTCATACTTAGAAAACAATAAATTGACATTAATGGCAAAAATCAATCCAGAGGGATGAGTTGAACATAGTAATGAATTTGATAACGTTGTGTACTTACCTTTTGGTTATAGAGCACCATTAAGTGATGTTTTAAATGAAGCAGCTACACAACAAACTTTAAATAAAGCTTTTGAAAATATACAAAAAGTATTGTTAGATAGCGATTTAACAAAACAAGGATTTTTAACTAAAGACATTATTTATGCATTTATTGAAGCTACTGAATATTCAGCTAATATAAATAAATTTGCAACAATTTTCTCATCAGGACGTATTGATTTAGGGATTATTCCTAAATTGTTCCTTGATTTCCTTTACAAGTTATCACACAACGTAAATGGTGATTATGCAAACAAACTTATTGTTAACTTATTTACAAACTTAAGAAGATTTATTGCACAAAAAGATACTCTTGAAGAAAGAAAACAATATTTAACTGAGCAAATTCAAAAATTATTTAATGTTTTAAATGTACTTGGTGTAGAAGTGCCGGTTAAAGTGGGGACTTTATCAAAATTTATTAAAGATCCTGTTGTTATGCTTGATTCAATTATTGGAATTATTGAATCAGTTAACTTTGTTAAGTTCACAGAGCAATCAAACAACTTTTTCTTAAATGAACATGATCATTTAGTTGATAGAGAAATTACAAAAGCCGATGGAACTAAAGAAATTGTTAAGTACGTAAGAAAATTATCAACGCTTGAATTAATAGAATGATTTATTAGATCAGTTGATCAAAAAGCATTCAAAACACATTTATTTGACTTATTAGACAATATTAACATTGCTTTATTAGCAGATGTTAATGATCAAGCTAACCCATTATATGACGTATTTAATTCATTTATGCCTCAACTTAAACCTATTTGACAATTTATTAACTTGTATCCAGGTTCAGCTGATAAATCATTTAAAAACGTTATTGATTGAACTAAGTATGTAATTAACTTATTTGATTTTGACATTTTTATTGATGCTGTTTTAAGCAAAAAACAAATGTTCTACACTGAACATCAAAGTGTAGATAGAGTAAACAAATATGCGACATCAGGAGTTGAATCAAAAGACTTTATTTATGCACTTATTAAATCATTATTTGCATTACCAGGTTCAAATAAATCATTTAAAGAATCAATAATTTCAATGTTTAACCTTTCAGATAAAGGGACAAATATTGAAATCGATGACAACGGATTATATTTAACAATTCCAGTTGCAGATGATGAAAAATTAGACTACTTTGACCTTCTTAACATCTTTATGTCTCCTCAACCTTCTTCAACAACTGAAGCAGGAGCAGATACTAATACATCTACATCAACTCATAATTCATTAAGTTTATTTGACAAACTTTACAACTTTGTTCACTCATACAAAGTTAGATTTGAAAATTGAAATGGAAACACAGTTTCACTAACATCATTCCCATCATCAGAAACAAATGATGCTATGGCAGTGTTTGGATTTACTAAAGACAAAAGAGAAATACCTTTAAGTGAAGCTAGGCAATTAGTTAACGAATGAATTCAAGTTCTTAACTTAGTCGTGCAAACAACTTCAAATGTTAAATTACAACCTAACTTATCAATTGGAGATATTTACAAATACTTTGCAGAATACAAGCCAATTGAAAATAATTCAGTTCATTCATTAGTTCAAGAAGCTATTAAGAAATTCTTAGATATTTCCAACAAAAATAATGACCCATTCTTCTATGTGAAAGAAGCATATCCATTATTCAAAGTTTGAATGAAAATGTTTGATAAATCAGTAAATGCTGACAGTGCAAAAACTAAAGAGTTTGCTCTTGAATTATTAAAATTAGCTAACAACTCGGAAATATTATCTGACTTTAGTTCATTTGACTTAATTCAACCATCATCACAAAACATTGTTTCATTTGAGAAAACAGGATTTGGTATTACTAAATCACTTGCAAATACTTTAAAACTTAAAGAAATCTTCTTTGCAAAAGATGAACAAGGTAACTATACAAATTCATTATTAGCTGAATTAATTAAAAAATTCCCTGATTATAAACAATATGTGCGAGATAATGAGTTAGAAATTATTCAATCATTTGCATACATTGCAACAGCTGAGTTATACGGTAAATTCAACCCAGAACACTTCAAAGATGTTTACTTATCAGAATTTACAAACATCGATTCAGTTGTGTTAGAAAACTTAATTAAAGGTGTATTTTCAAACGAATTATTTGTAAAGCACTTTGATACATTTAACATTTACTTAAGTAACTCAATTAATGAAATTCCAGTTGTTAGATTAGGAATTTCAGATGCATTATTACACCCATTAACAATTGTTAAACATCCTGAAGTTGCAGTTTGATTCTTAACAAATACAAACAACCTAGGAGAGAGTGGTAAGAATAAAGCGAATATTGCTTACTTGATAATGGATAAAATTATTAACTTTGAGGAATTAGCTAGAAATGAAGTTGAATTAAGTGAATTTATTAGTTCATTCGAAAAAGGAAAACCTGTGTTTGCAACTATTGGTAAAGAATGAGTTTTAAATGTTGCTTTTGACAACGAAATTATTCAATACTGATATTCAAAAGTCGGAAACAACATTGAAAATTATTCACCATTTGGTGTAAACATTATTAAACTTATTGAAGATGTTTTAAACACAATTACAGGTGTTAACAAATTAGATAACACGCTTAAATTTGACCAAACAAGTTCATACATTGCAAAAGTTAACTATGTATGATTAGCAAAAAACAACAAGAAAATTTACGATGGTGAATTGCCAAATAATCCAATCGGAATGGTTGAATTAATCAAAAATCTTCCTGAAAATTACAAAATTAATGTAAATGGTTCAGAATTTATCATTATCGGTGACGATTATACATATGACAATATTTATCCAGTTGTGGATGAAGCAAACTTACAAGTTAATACAAATAACCAAGCTATTGTTTACGTTAACTCACAAGGGTTTGACAAAATCGCACAAGCTTACAGAGGAAATGTTGTTAAAGAATACTTACTTGTTAAGAATTCAACAAACTTAACAAATGAAGATCTTAAACAAGAATTAATTCAGGTTGTTAATAAAGCAACAAATAACTCAAATGATTTACCTAGAGTTTATCTAGATGATGAAATTGATGGAATTAACCCTGAACGTGCAATTAGAATCACTGCAGTTAAAAACTTCATTAAAGTAATCGGATTCGTTTCAAAAATCTTATTATCTATCTTAATTACATTAGTTGCTATCTCAATTATTTTCATTATTAAGAGATACATCACAAACAAAAACAAAGCTATTGGTATTTTAGTTTCTCAAGGTTATACACCATTAGAAATCTCATTATCAATGACTGTGTTTGCGTTCTTTACAATCATTATTGGAGGTATTGCAGGATACTTAACCGGTTTCTTAATACATGCTGAAGCTGTTAAGTTATTAAGTGATTATTGAGCTATACCGATTCAGACGCTAAACTTCTCAATAGTTTCATTTGGAATAAACATCATATTACCGCTTGCGGCTATGTCTATACTTATTATTGTTGTTTCAATTCGTTCATTAAGATATAAATCAATTGACTTAATGAGTGGAATAACAGAAGTAAGTACAGGTGACTTCCACGCTAAATATGCAAACTTATTCAAGAAGAGAAATATTAAAACTAAATTTAGTGCTTCATTAATCTTCCACAGCTTCTGAAAACTGGCATCATTTGGTATTTCAATCATTTTAGTTGCTATAACTACATTGTTCGGAATAGCAACCTTTGGTGAATTTGAATCATCAATTAGAAAAACATATAAAAACAGAAGTTACAATTACAAATTTGACTTAAGGACACCTACAATAGAAGGTGGTGGAATTAATTTATTCACAGCACAAGATTTAGAAAACACACTTTATGTACCTGTTGGAGATATTGCTGAAATTAACCAATATCAAAGCGATTACTTCAAACCAGGTATATCAACAGCTGTAAATAAACTTGCAATCAAAAACCCTGATGGAACTACATCATATAGATATCCAAACGGAAATCCTACAGATTTTGATGGACACGTAATTTCACAATTCTCAGTTAACATTAAGATCGATTCATCAGTTTCAATTGACCCTTGAGACCAAGTTTACAACTCATTACCTGACTCACAAAAATCAAGAATCACATCAGTAAGAAATGAAATTGGTAGAAGACTTGAAAGAACACAACCAAACTTACACTACAAACAAGATGATAATAGAAAAATTCTTGATATGACTAAAATGATTGAGTTAGTTCAAGCAGGAACAGTTTCAGGATTCTTCCGTTATGTAGAAAATGAAACTAGCCCAGAATTAGGTAAATTTGTTTATCTTCAAGCTAACAAAAATAAAACTGATTTTGATGAAATAATAATTTCAACATCAGCTTATAGAGATGAATATAGAGAATTCTTAATCAATGGATACAAACAAATCTATAAAGAAAATGGTGAATTATTAAAACGAAATCCTAATGCATCAGTTGTAAGTGACTTCTTAGTTTCATTTGGTGGCTTATATTTTGACCCTGAATTTGATGAGCTTTATACATACGTAGATGCAAATCAAATTAAGAGAGGTAAAATCAAGAACGAAACTATTAAGTTATACGGTTACCAAGAAGATTCAAAACAAATTAAGATTAAATCTACCAATGGACAAGATTTACTTAAATTAATTAATGATGAGTTTAGTCAAAACGGATTTGACGTTGACAATAAACCTATTCCACTTATCATTAACGAAGTTTCATCAAAAGCATTTAACTTATTAGTTGGATCGAAATTTGAAGTTGTTGTAAACAATAATGTAAATAGATTCAAAGATAAGATAAATGAATATTATGAGAAATTAGATAACCCTGAATATAAAGAACCAGAGAGACAAACTTACAAATTCATTGTTAGAGGTATAAACCCAACATATATTAATAATGAGTTTATTATTCCTAAAAAAGCTGCTGATATACTTACAGGATTAGATAAAGTTAAACATAACCCTAAATATGAAGTGTTTAACGGTATTATGTCTAAACACCCATTACCAATGCAATTATTATCATCAGCTGGATTATATTCAAACAGTGGTTACTGACCGGCTATCCAATCATTTGACACATCTACTTTAACAACTAAATATCTTGAAGATATGTTTGATGCATTATTTGGATCAAGACAAACAGTAGATAACTCAACAATCGATGGAGTAATGAGTACTTTAGGATATTCAGACTTACAAATTGCTAAATTTATAAATCCTGAATATAAAGAAACTGAAAGCATTAAAGATAACTACTTATTAGCAAGAGCTAATGCAGAACAACACATTAACAAGTTTGCTAATATATTCAATAACGACTTATATATCCCTATGGCTAATACTTTAGATTCTAAAGTTATTGAAGTAGGTTACACAATGTCTATTGCGCAAACAGTTCAAAAAATTGTAACTATTGTGACAATCTTAGCATTCATAATTTCTATAGTTATATTGGTAATCATTTCAACAATTCTTATTGGAGAAAATGAGAAGAATATAGCTATCTGATCAATCCTTGGATATAATGAAAAAGAAAAAATTAAGATTTTCTATGGAATTTACTTACCATTTATTCTTATATCTATCTTAATAGCTATCTCATTAGCATTTGGATTTATATCAATCTTTAGTGGTTTCTTAACATCAGCTGCATCTATTGCAATTCCTATTGTTATTTCGCCTCTAAACATATTAGTGACAGTATTAGTTATTCTAGGAGTATTCTTAGTAACATCAATATTATCTTGAATCGGAATTAACAAAGTTAAACCAATTGATTTATTGAAAGGTAAATAATGGAAAATAAAAACGTAAATGTAAACAATGACACAAATAAAGACACTCAAGAAGTTGTTGTTTTAACTAAAAAGACATCAGATGTCAAAATTACAAAGAAAAATGTATTTGACATTCTTGATGCTGACGGTGGAAGCAACAAAGTTGTATTAGACAGATCAATTGCTAGAGTTATTAGAAAAGCTTCAAACAAAAAGAGATCTAAAGATGGTAATAAAAAACTTAAAAACACAGGTAGCGCAGTCATAGAAGTTAAAAACGTAAGTAAGTTTTACTTGTCAGGAACTACAGCTACTAGGGTTTTAAAGAATGTTTCATTAACAATTAACAAAGGTGAATTTGTTATGATCTTTGGTAAGTCTGGAGGTGGAAAAAGTACATTACTTAACCTTATAAGTGGACTTGATAGACCAAGTAGAGGACAAGTTATTGTATGTAATCAAAACTTACCTTACTACTCAGATTTCAAACTTACTTTATTTAGAAGAAAACACGTTAGCTTTATCTTCCAAAATTACAACTTATTACAAAATTTAAATGGTTATGACAATGTTGAAACTGGTGCTTACTTACAAAAAGATAAAAGTAAAAGATTAAACATTGATAAGTTATTTGAGGAATTTGAACTAGAAGATGTTAAAAACAAATATCCATCACAAATGTCTGGGGGACAACAACAACGTATTTCAATCCTACGTGCATTGGCTAAAAATGCTGAAATAATTTTCGCTGATGAACCTACAGGAGCACTTGATGATGCTACTTCAAAGATTGTTTTAAATTACTTATATGACATTAATAAAAAATATGGTGTTACTATAGTTATGGTTACTCACAATCCTCTTATAGCACCAATTGCTGATAAAGTTTTCACAATCAAGAATGGAAAAGTTGCTAACATCACAGTTAACAAAACTACAAAACATCCAAAAGATATTGATTGAAAAGAATAATTAATTATGTTCAATAATACTTACCACAAAATAGTGGTGAGTATTTTTTTATACCTTGTAGACTATGGAATAAGTACAATTGAACTACAAAAAGTATAATAAAAAACAGACTTTAAAAGTCTGTAATTTAAATACTATTTACGTTTCATTGTAGGGAATAAAAGAACATCACGAATTGAATCTTTTTCAGTTAATAACATTGTTAATCTATCGATTCCAATTCCACAGCCACCTGTAGGAGGCATTCCGTATTCTAATGCTTCAACGAAATCTCAATCAATGTCACTAGCTTCATCATTTCCATTGTTCTTTTCTTTTAATTGGTCTTCAAAACGTTCTAATTGGTCAATTGGATCTGATAACTCAGTGTACATATTTGCATATTCTTTTGTGTTAATGAACAATTCAGCTCTTTCAACGAATCTTGGATCTTGACCTTTAGCAGTAAGAGGAGAAATTTCTAATGGATGTCCATATACAAAAGTTGGTTGTATTAATGTTTTTTCAATAAGTTCTTCAAAAAGTTCATTAATAATGTGACCTAATTGATGGAATTTTTGAATTTTAATACCATATGATTTAGCAACCTCAACAGCTTCATCAAATGAAATGTTTCTAAAATCTTTACCTGTAGCTTTAGAAACAGCTTTAACCATATCAACTCTGTTAAATGGTTTTGTTAAATCAATTTCAACACCTTTGTTAATAACTGTTGATTTACCTAATTTAGCTGCAACTCTTTTAATAAGTTCTTCTGTACGTTGCATCATTCCTTCAAGGTTTGAGTAAGCTTCGTAGAATTCAATTGAAGTAAATTCAGGGTTATGAGTTGTGTCGATTCCTTCGTTTCTGAAAATACGACCAATTTCATAAACTCTATCAACTCCACCAACTAAAAGTTTTTTAAGAGGAATTTCAGTAGCAATTCTAAGAACAAATTCTTGATCTAATGCATTGTGATGTGTTTTAAATGGACGAGCAGAAGCACCTGATAAATAATCATGTAAGAATGGAGTTTCAACTTCCATATATTCTCTTTCATCAAAGTATCTTCTAATTTCACTAATGATTTTTGTTCTATTTCAGAACACTTGCATTGATTCATCATTAACAATTAAATCAACATATCTGTGTCTGTATCTTTCTTCAACATCAGCTAATCCATGGTATTTATCAGGAAGTGGTTTAAGAGCTTTTGTTAAAAGTTTAATATCTTGAACTTTAACAGTAACTGCACCTGTGTGAGTTTTCATAACATTACCTTCAACATAAATAATGTCTCCTAAGTCTAAAGATGATACTAATGCATTAACAGATTCATCATGTTCTTTTTTGTTGAAGTAAGCTTGAATTTTTCCGTGGTAGTCTTTGATTAAAATGAAAGGTCCACGCATTGTTAAAATTCTACCTGCAATAGCAACAGAAACTGGATTTTGTTCTAATTCTTCTTTAGATACATTTTCATATTTAGAAGTTAATTCATCTGAATATAATCTTTCTTTTAATCCATCTGCTTTTGCAAAAGCTTCAATATTATTTTCTTTGTAAAAGTTTAATTTATTACGTCTTACTTGTTCTTGTTCTGTGTATTTTGTCATATCTTTTACTCCATTAATAAATATGTTTAAAGTATACCACTAATATTAAAAATATTAGTGGGGTAATATTAGAAACATAACTAATAAAATATTGATAGTAACATACTTGTTTTTATGGTGCTATAGAAATTATTTGATTTGAATTTTATTGTCTAAAAAAACAAAAAAACTACCGAAATAGGCAGTAATTTCAAAATAAAATTCTTTTATAAAATGGTTGCTTTAGATTCTATCTTCTTTTACTTTTCTAGCTGAAATTGTCACGTGTTTCGGACAAGTTAACATTTTTTGATCTGGTGTGAATTGAACGTATAAAACATTCTCATTATATTTACGATCATATTTAACAGTTCCTTCAGGTCTTAGAAATTCTAAATGAACTAAAGGTACATTAAATACTTCTCTTTGTTCTTCAGGAATTCTTAAATCAACAATTGGATAAATTTCTACTGAACCACCTCAAAGTATGTTGTTTTTAATCATATCTTTTTCTTCTTGAGGGAAGAATTCATCAACCTGTTTAAATGAAGTTTCTAAAACCTTATCTTGTTGTTCATAAGATAAAGTTTTAAATTGTGGATCTTCAACTAACTCTTTTCTCAACACTTCTTTATACACTTCAAAGTCTAATAAATATTTTTGTTCTCTAACCATTAATTTAATAATAATATCAAATGGAACTACATCAGCAATTGTTCCAAAAGCATATCTATAATCTTTATTGCACATATCACAATGTGCTGTAACTAATGAACCCATAATATCTCCTTGTTTGGAATAAAATCAATATATTAATTATATTTAACTTTATAATTTAATTATGTTAGATTTTGAAAAGAATTATTGAGACAAATACGATGTTATTATTGGTTTAGATGAAGTAGGAAGAGGTTGTTTAGCTGGTGAGTTAGTAGTTGCTGGTGTGATTTTTCCTAAAGGATACTGAAATAGCAAAATTAAAGATTCTAAACAGTTAACTGAAAAACAAAGAGAAGAACTTTATGAAGAAATAGTCAACGATTGTGTTGAATATGTCATTGAAGTTAGAACTCTTGAACAAATCAATAATTCAAATCCTAAAAGAGAATCAATTTTAGGTATGGAATCTATTGTTAAAAAAATTAAAAACAAACCTGATTTGATAATTACGGATTATGAAAAGTTAAATTTGGAAAACTGCGAACAAGTTAATTTAGTTAAAGGTGATTCAATTTCACTTTCAGTTGCTGCTGCTAGCATTTTAGCTAAAGTTACAAGAGATAGAATGATTAAAGAATATTCGAAAATATATCCTGAATATGATTTTGAGAATAACAAAGGTTATGGGACTAAAAAACATTTAGATGCTTTAAATGTGTTTGGACCAACAAAAATACATAGAACTAAATATAAACCAGTTGTATCATCATACGAAAAGCATCGAAAATATAGATAAATTGACTAGGGTCACCTAGTTTTTTTAATAAAAAAGCACTTAGAAAAACTAAAGTGCTAGAAAATTAAATCTATATTTCATATTTTTTAGCTAATATTGAGCCTCCAAAACTAAAGATTAGACCAAATATACAGCCTAAAATATATAATACTGCTATTACAATATGATCTTCTGTTTTTCTGTGAAAAAGTCTAACGATAGCAATGATTTGTAAAAACATTAATATTATGTGAAGAATAAATGTAATCGTTGCTATGATTGGGATAATTATTTTTATTCTAGCAATTCATTCTGAATAATAATAGTGACCTTGTTTTTGCATCACAACAGCTGATCATATTATGTATATAATGGTTACAGAAGTAATAAATATTAAAATTAATGATAATCAGAATATTGGTTTCGTATAATACATTTTGTTTTTCATATATTTCTCTTCGTTTTTATCTATATCCTTATTCTAAAAAAAAAGAAAAAAGCAAAGTAGAAAGTGAAATATTTTTGTTTTATAATATGACTATGAAAAAAGAAGTGCAAATTAAAATTGAAATTCAAAAAAACTCAAGAATCAAGTATGAATACAACAGAAAAACAGGACAAATTGAAGTAGATAGAATCTTACGTGAAGATTTTGTTTACCCTTGCAACTATGGTTTTATTCCTGAGGCATTAGACTGAGATGGAGACGAACTTGATGTATTATTATATTCATCAGAACAATTCATTCCAGGTTCATTATTAAATGCAAGAATTATTGGTGCTATGAAAATGATTGATGACGGTGAAACTGATACAAAATTAATTGCAGTTCACGCTGATGATTACAGATTAGATCATATTAACTCATTATCAGACTTACCAAGACCATTTTTAGATACAGTTAAAACATTCTTTAGCACATACAAAAACTGAAAACGTCCAGGAATTACATCGGTTGATGGATTTGAAGATGTTGAATGAGCTATTACTGAATATGAAGAATGTGTTGATTTAATGAACAAATATGGTTCAATGGATAAAAAAGAATTCATTGAATTAATGAAACAAAAACATCCTGAAAAATATGTTGCTTAATTAGATATTTTTCTATCCTTTAAGGGATAGATTTTTTTATTTATTAACAAAAAAATCTTATGAAAAAAAGTTAGATTTTAAGTAAAAAAATAGTAAAAAATTAACTTTTTACAAAATAGAAAGAAAAATATGAAGAAAGTTTTGTTTTTAAATAGTAATCTTTCGTTTAAAGAAAACTCTTGCTTAAGTAAAGTTACAAATAATGTCATTAAGTATTATCAAACAAATTAGGAATCAATTTTAAATATATTGATTTAATTGAGACAGAATTTTTTGAGCACATAATTCTATCTTTTTCTATACTCTACAAGTTATAAAAGTAAAATTCATAGTGATATAATTAACTGAAATTTGTCAACTGAGGAGTTTTATGACTTTAGACTTATTAAAGGAAGAATGATTTGTAAATAATTACTATATTTTTCTATATGAAAATAACTTGCTAGAAAATAAATTAGAAAATAGTGGTTCTATTAGCTATTTCGAAAATGGATTGGTAATTAACACTTTTAGAAACGATGCATATTCTGCATTTATATCTAATGTAAACTACAAAAAAGAAAATGTAGAGAAAATTATTAATTTGCTTTCAGTTTTTTCACCAACTGTAATAACTTATGGTAATGCTTGCTTGAACTTGGTTCATCAGATTAGTAATCTTAATAATTATGAAATTTATAATCAAACTATTGCTGCATTAGATAAAGATGATTTTGTTTTTAGCCAAGCAAAAGAAGAAGCATTAGATAAAAAGATATTAATTAAAAGAGTTGATTTATCTGATTTTGATGAAATCAAAAAATTCCTCGAAGAAGAAAATTTTTATGCAAACTCAAGAAATCATTGAGTTGATTCTTATAAAAAATATGTTCTAGAAAATAACTTAAACTATGGTTATATAGCTTTAAAAGATAAAAAAGTAATTTCTCATGCTTGTGTTGTTTATACAAATTCTAAAAACGCAGTAATTTGAGGAGTAGCGACAAATACAGAATTTAGAGGTCTAGGTTTAGCTTCGCATTTAGTTTCACTGCTATGTAAGGATATATTAAACAATAACCTTGAACCACTTTTATATTACACAGAAGAAAAGATTGGTAACTTATACAAAAAGTTAGGATTTAAAGATAAAGCACAATATTTTATAGCTTCAAAAGTGGAAAATTAGTTAAATAAATTAAATTTATTTAAAAATAATAATTTTCCATAAGAAAGCTATCAAAATATTGCTTTTTTATTAAAATTATATTTATGATTAAGGTAGATAACATTACATTCAGATATAGAGAAACAGATACTCAACCAGCATTGAAAAATGTTTCTTTTTCTATCGAAAAAGGTGAGTATGTTGCTATATTAGGACACAATGGTTCAGGTAAAAGTACTTTGTCAAAAGTGCTTGTAACTTTACTTAAACCTCAAAGCGGTTCAATTAGCATTGATGGAATTGAATATTCAAAAGAGAACTTACTTAAGATTAGAAAGAAAATTGGAATTATTTTTCAAAATCCAGATAACCAGTTTGTAGGTTCTAGTGTTGAAGATGATATTGCATTTGGATTAGAAAATAGAAACATTCCACATGAAGAAATGCATAAGTTAGTTAAAAAATATGCAGCAAAAGTCGATATGGAAAACTTACTTGAAAGAGAACCTGAAAGCTTAAGTGGTGGACAAAAACAAAGGGTTGCTATTGCTGCAATTTTAGCTCTAAATCCTGATGTTATTATTTTCGATGAAGTTACATCAATGCTTGACCCAAAAGGTAAATCAAGTGTTATTCAAATAATCAAGGAAATTAAAGAACAAAAAGATAAAACCTTAATCTCGATTACGCACGATATGGATGAAGCAATTTTAGCTGATAAATGTTTAGTTTTTGCTAAAGGAAAATTAATTGCAGCTGGCTCACCAAAAGAAATATTAAAGAACCAAGAAATTATTGAAATAGCGAAAATTGAATCTCCGTTTATTTATAGAATGAGCACAATGATTAATGGAATTGAACCAACATACAGTGAAAGTGAGTTAATAGAAGAAATATGCAAATAAAAGTAAAAAAATTAACTCATACATTTAGTGTAAAGACACCTTGAGAATTTACTGCATTAAAAGATGTATCTGCAACAATTAAACAAGGTGAATATGTTGGTATTATTGGTGCTACTGGTTCAGGAAAAACTACATTAATCGAACATTTAAATAGATTACTAGAACCTACAAATGGAGTAATCGAATGAGTTTATAAGGATAATATTAGAAGAACATATGGCTATGAACTATCAAAACTATTAGTTTCATTAGACAAAAAATATTCTGATAAAAATGATCCTAAATATAAAGCAGAACTTAAAGAAAAAAGAGCACAAATCAAAAAAGAAATTAAAGCTAATGATAAGCAAATTAAAGAGTTAGAAAAAATCTATAAAAAAGAATACAAGATAGCTTACAACAAATTTAGTGAAGAATACAGTCAGCATCAAACTGAAAGAAAATCAAAACTTAAAAACAAGTTTAATTTTTCATTTAGTAAAGAAGTTGAATTGTTCAAAAATGAATTTGATGCTAACTCTGAGACATTAAAGAAAATTAATGAGTTTAAATATGTTGAAGATTTTGTGACTCAACAAACCTACAAAAACAAAATCAAATCATTAAGATCTATGCCTAAAAAAATTAGACAAAGAGTCGCTATAGCTTTTCAATTTGCAGAATATCAGTTATTTAAAGGAACAATAATCGAGGATATTGCATTTGGACCAATGGCTTATGGTGTTCCAAAAATTAAAGCTTATGAAAAAGCTAGAGAATGTTTAAAACTTGTTGGATTAGGTGAAGAATATTTAGAAAGAAGCCCTTTTGAACTCAGTGGTGGACAAAAAAGAAGAGTTGCTCTTGCTGGAATTCTAGCAATGGAACCTGATTTCTTAGTTGTTGATGAACCTACGGCTGGACTTGATCCTCAAGGTGTTGATGAAATTTTAGAAATCCTTAATAACTTACATAAATCAGGAAAAACTATCATCAACGTAACTCATGATTTAGATAACATTTTAAAATACTCAAAACGTATTTTACTTATGAAAAATGGACAAATTGTTAATGATGGTGAACCTTATGATGTTTTAAATGATGTTGAGTTTTTAAAGGAAAACAATCTTCAACCACCACATTTATTAGAGTTTACCAATAAATTAAGAAAAAGAGGTGTAGATATACCAAAAGTAACATCAGAAGAACAATTGGCTTTCTATATTAATAAACATATGGAAAGTAAGAAGGGAGTGTAATGAAAAGTGTATTTGGACGTTACATTCCAGGTGATGGATTTTTATATAAATTAGATCCTAGATTTAAGTTACTTATGGTTATTGTTTATATTGTAATGGTGTTTATGGTTAGATATTTCATTGATATGGTTATCTTACTTTTACCTCTTATTATTATCTATATTTACACAAATAAAAGAGTAAGACCATTACTTAAAATGCTTAAGTTACCTATCTTTGTGTCTGTTGTAATTTTTGCAGTCAACTTGTACACTATAACAAACGAAACAGTACATAATGATGTTGCTAATATGTTGAGTAAATCATATTTAAAAGATCATCAAGATGTAAATAGGTTAGCTCAAGCTTACTGGACGAATGGATTCTGAAGTTTTAACACTTCAGCAAGCAAAACTTTTTATAACTCAATAATAGATACAAATGGTGTGTTATCTGTTTTTAAAGGTGAACATTCAGATGCTCTTATGCAAAAAGTTCAATATGGTGTTTCATTAGATAATATCAATAAAACATTGAGTTTATTTTTAAGAATTTACACAATGATTTTAATTACTACATTGTTAACAAACACAACAAGACCAATATTATTAACAAAAGCAATTGAAGATCTTTTATATCCACTTAAATTCATTTTTGTACCTACACACGTTATTGCGATGATTGTTTCAATCGCACTTAGATTCATACCAACATTAATTGATGAATCAAATAGAATTATTAAAGCACAATCATCACGTGGGGTAGACTTCAAGCACGGGAATATTAAAGAAAAAATTGATGCATT
The DNA here is from genome assembly GCF_048381515.1 of Mycoplasma sp. 4463. NCBI lineage: Bacteria > Bacillati > Mycoplasmatota > Mollicutes > Mycoplasmatales > Mycoplasmataceae > Mycoplasma > Mycoplasma sp. 4463. Next base: position 61,494 of record NZ_JBLWID010000001.1, on the reverse strand, counting down.
TACTACATTGATTATTCCTTTATTCGTTTCATCATTCTCAAAAGCTGAAGATTTAGCTAACTCAATGGAAACAAGAGGATATGATCCATATGCTAAGAGAACTAAATATAGAAAAATTAAACAATCTTGAATCGATTTAATTTCTTTATTAGTTATATTAGCTATATTATCATTCGTAATTGTAAATATTGTGTATCCAAATTACTTGCCGTTTGGGTACATTGCAACAAGAATTATTTAATTTTTAGGTCTATAAATCATACGTAAAAAAATGCGTGTGATTTATTTTTTTATATTATAATATATCTAAATTTATACAGCTGTAAAGCACTAGCGCTTTACACTTAATTAAGGAGGTAAAAATGGTTAAAATTAGATTAAAAAGAATGGGTGACAAGTTCAGACCAGTATACAAAATTGTTGTGGCTGACGCAAGAGCACCACGTGATGGTAAATTTATCGAAGCTTTAGGACACTACAATCCATCTTCTAAAGAATTTGTTTTAAACAAAGAATTAACTGCTAAATGATTAAAACAAGGTGCACAACCTACAATTACTGTTGCTAACTTATTTAGAGCTCACAAATTAACTTCAGAACTTAAAAAATAATGAAAATTAATTTTCTTACTTTATTCCCTAGATACTATGAACCTTTTGTTAATGAAAGTATTGTTAACTTAGTTAAAGAAAAAGGACTAGTGGAATTTAATGTGGTTGATTTCAGAGACTTTTCTAAAGATAAACATAGAAAAGTTGACGATGAGATTTATGGTGGTGGTCACGGGCTACTTTTACAAGTAGAACCAATTGACTTAGCTTTAGAAAGTTTAGAAAATAACGGTGGATATAGAATTTTAGTTTCTCCACAAGGTAAACAATTCACTCAAGAAATAGCAGAGGAATTATCTAAAAAGGATCAAATCACTTTCATCGCCGGAAGGTATGAAGGGTTTGATGAAAGAGTACTTAATTTTGTTGATATTGAATTATCAATAGGTGATTATGTACTTACAGGAGGAGAGTTACCATCAATGGTAATGGCTGACAGTATTATCAGATTACTTCCAGGAGCCATTAGAGATGAATCACATCAAAATGAATCTTTCCAAGGTAGAGGTTTATTAGAACATCCACAATATACAAGACCAAGAGAATACAAAGGCCACTTAGTGCCTGAAGTATTGCTTAATGGAGATCATAAGAAAATTAAAGAATGAAAAGAGCAGGCTAGTTTAGAAAAAACTAAAAAGAATAGACCTGACCTTTATGAAAGGATAATTAAAAATGAGAAATAGATTATTAGAGTTAGTAGAACACCCACAATTACGTACAGACTTACCTGAATTCAAAACAGGAGACAATGTTAAAGTTCACGTACGTATCCGTGAAGGTGAAAAAGAACGTATTCAAATTTTTGAAGGTTTAGTAATCAGTAAAAAAGAATCAGGTACAAGAGAAATGTTCACAGTTAGAAAAATTTCTTACGGAATTGGTGTTGAAAGAACATTTCCAGTTAACTCACCTTTAATCGCACACATCGAAGTAGTTCGTTCAAACAAAGTTAGAAGAAAAAGACTTTATTACATGAGAAATCTTAGTGGAAAAAGTGCTCGTCTTAAAGAAATCAAAAAGAACAAATAATTTAATCACAATACCTTATTACATATGAAACCAGTTATAATGACTGGTTTTTTGTATAAAAAAATAGCAACAAGTGCTATTTAATCATTTCGTATAAGTCTTGCTCACTTATAATTGGAACATTTAATTTGTTTGCTTTATCAAATTTAGTTGCTCCAACATTTTCTCCAGCAACTAAGTAATTTGTTTTGCTTGAAATCGAAGATGAAACAGTTCCTCCATTTTGCTCAATGATTTTTGAAAGTTCATCTCTAGAAATTGAATGCGTACCAGTAATTACAAAAGTTTGATTTTTAAGTTTATCAGATTTAGGTTCATTATTTGATGATTTGTAAATTAACACACTGTCTAATTTTTGTATCAATTCTTTATTTTTATTATCTGCGACAAAATCTTTAAGTGATTGAACTATTTCAGGTCCAATTGAATTAATTAAAAGGTACTCATCAAGGTTAATTTCGAATAGGTCTGAAAGTTTTGTCAATTTTTCTGAAATCATTTTTGCAACTACTAGACCTATGTTTTTGATTCCTAAAGCAAATAATGCTTTATGTAATTCAACATTTTTTGCTTCTTCAATAGAAACTAAAATGTTGTTTAATCTTTTATCAGCAATCTTAATTTTAACATCAGGATTTGATGAATTTTCTTTGAAAAATTCAAGAATTTCATCAGTCTTATCCTTTAGATTGAAAATTGAATATTGGTCTGTAATTCAACCTTTATCAAAGAAGAAGTTAAGTGTCTTTTCACTTAGTGAAACAATGTTAAGTGCATCTCTAGAAACAAAGAATGATAAGTTTCTAGTTAGTTTTTCATAACAGTTTGGATTTTCACAAAATTGATCAACAATTCCTGGGTATTCAACTAAAACCGAATTACAAGAAGGACAATTTAGTACCTTAGGGAAAATTGAATTTGTATATTTAGTTTTTAACTCAATAATTTTAGGAATAATTTCACCAGATTTAATTAAAACAACTTGGTCACCTATGTTTATGTTCATATTAGAAATAAAATCATAGTTGTGAAGTGTTGCGTTTGAAACTGTTGTTTGAACTAACTCAACGGGGTCAAAACTTGCTACATAAGTTATTTTTCCGGTTCTACCAACTGTGGCTACTATTTTTTTAATAATCGGATATGCTTCTTCGGTTTTGTATTTATATGCAATTGCATATCTAGGGAATTTAGCAGTTTTACCTAATAAATCTCAATATTCAAGTTGATTTAGTTTAATGACAAAACCATCACAGTCATATTCAAATGAATCTTTAACTAATTCAAACTCATTAATTCTTTTGATTATTGATTGAAAATCTTTTTCTACATAGTGATATTGATGTGAAGGTAAGCTTAATGATTTTAAGAAATCAACAATTTGTGATTGTTCTTTTAGTCCGTGCTCTAATGGATCGACAATATCATACATAATGATTTGAAGATCTCTCTGAATGATTAATTTACCATTTTTCTGTCTTAAAGTACCTGCTGCCATATTTCTGGTATTAGCAAAATAATCTTCTGTAGGCTCTTTTGGTTCTTTTGGAAGTGCTTTGATTTTACCATTATTGTAATCACCTAATTTAGATAAATAAGCTGGTCAAGTTTTATTAATAAATTCAAGTTTCTTCTCTTCGAATTCTTCTTTTAATTGTTGATTAATTTCAAGGAATTTAGATTTGTTGATATAAATTTCCCCTCTTATTTCAATTGGTTTTAGATAATTAATTGTTTTAGGGATGCTTTTGATGATTAGAGCATTTTTAGTAACATCCTCACCAACTTTACCATCTCCACGAGTTACTGCATTTGCTAATTTACCATCTTTGTAAATTAATGAGATTGATAAACCATCAATTTTAGGTTCAAGATTGAAGTTAATTTGTGATGAATTTATAGGTGCTGTAGCATTTTTAATAAAATCATTAACTTCTTCTTGTGAATATGCTTTAGCTAGTGAAAGCATTGGTTTTTGATGAGTATATTTAGAGAAGTTTAAACTTGGAACACCACCAATTTTAGTTGTGGGAGAATCTTCTTGAATAAACTCAGGATACTTAATTTCAAGCTCTTCAAGTTCTCTTAATTTACTATCATAAACAAAGTCATCAACAAGTGGTTTATCTAGATTGTAGTAAGCGTGATTGAGTTTATTTAACTCATTTGTAAGCTCAATAATGTAGTCTTTTATTTCGTTTTTTGTAGCAGGTATTTTCATATTTTTAAATTATATAGTTTATATAAAGTTTTAAATAAAATAAGCAAATTAGTAAGTTATTTGCTAAATTTTCAGACACATTATTTTTATATTTGTATATAATTAAAATATTAATAGATCGAGGAGAAATTATGAAGTTCGAAATTAGAGAGTTCACAGTTGATAAAAAAGAATGATTAACTGTACAAAATAATGTTTTAAGTTACTTAGAATCAAATAAAAGAGAAGGTCAGAAAATTGATCAAAAACTTATTTTAACATCAGCATCAAATGCTTATATGGATTCAGTTAAACAAAAATTAATGGAAGAAATGAATCTTAAAGATGCAGATAAAATTGCATTTTTACCAGTTCCACAAGATGTTAAATTCACAATTGAAGATTTTTCATTTAAATTAAAAGTTTTCTATGAAGATAACCTTGAAAAATATAATTTAGATATTAAACCTGAACCATTTAAGTTATTATCAAATGACTATAATGCAAAAATTGATGAGTTTTATAACTTATTTATTTCAGGTTACAAATTTAAACTTAATGTTGATAGAGACGTAGTTGAAGCTAATGATAATGTAATCATTGAAACTAAACCTGCAGATATGCAAGAGGCTAAATTTGAAAAATATCAAATTATTGCAAATCCTGAAAGTGAACATCAATTTGAAAAACAATTAATTGGTGCAAAACTAGGAGAAGTTGTTACTGTAAATTATGCAGGAAGAGACTTTTTAGTCAAACCTATTCAAATTGTTGAAATTAAAGAAATGCCAATTACTGCAGAAAATGTTCATTTATTAAATATTGACCAAATTAAAAAAATGGATGATGTTAGAAAATATGTTGAAAAAACAATTTTAGAACAAATTGTTAATGATTCTGTTTTTGCTTATGGTGAAAACATTTTAGGTCAATTATTAAAAGAATTTAATCAATTACTTGAAATAGATAATGAATTAATTGAAAACGATATGAAAGAATTTAGATTTAAAGAAGACTTCGCAGGAGATAAAAGAGAAGTTGTTAAATCTACAATTATGAACTACTTCTGAACTATGCTATTCAACAAGAAGTTAGGAATTAAAATTGAATACAGTGAAATGGAAGAAGAAAGACAAAAATTATTCACTATTTTTGGAGAAAAAGCTAACCAATTCGGTGTTCAAGCAATTTCAAATATTGTTTTACTTAAAAAACTAGGGACATACTACTTATCAAAAAATGAACCTGCAGTTTTTGAGGAAAATAAAGAATACCTACAAAAGTATTTAAGTAAATAAATGTATTAAATCAAAAACACCGGTGTCATTATTGAGGTGTTTTTGATTTTTTTATAAACTGATTGCAAAATATTCTAGCTTGAACTGATTATATGTGTTTTAGTTTCACTTAAAAATTACAGTTTTTATGGCTATTTTGTAATTCTAATTATCATAATAATATTACTTATATGACTAGGAATTTTTTAATTATTTAATTGATAATAATATAAAATATGTTTCATGAAGAATAAAGATAATTTTGCAAATGAAAATTGCAATAAAACTACTACACCAAAATCATCTTGAATTACTAATTATTTCAAATTTAAGTCAAAGAAAATTGACCTTATTAATAAAGCTTCAATGAATCTGGATGCTAATAATTCAGCAGTGATAATCAACCCTGCTGAGATTCAAAAAGAAGAAGAAAAATTAAAATACAAGATGGCGAAGTATTTAAATAATTCAAAACAAAGTAAGCTTACATTTAAGACTTTTTGGGTTAAATATTGATTAAAACTAGTGCTTACTTTTGTATCAGCATTAATTTTTAACTTTGGAATTCACATCTTTTTATCAAAAGCAGACACAATTCCTTCTGGAATTACAGGAATTCCTACTATCTTGCAATATTTGTTTCCTGTTTTAAGAAACTATTTTGCTTTAATTTATTTTGCATGTAATTTACCTTTATTCATTATATTTTGAAGAAAAGTCAAGTTTAGTTTTATAGGATTAACTTTATTCTTTATGCTTTGTTTACAATTAACAAACTTTATTTTCACAGAAGAGCATGTTCATTCATTCTTATTTGAGAAAATCAATTTAGTTCCTATTGACTATGATAATTACAATGTATCAATTAAAGATACTAAAGCAATTGTTGAAGTCGCTTCAACACCTGGGCAAGCTAATTTAAAAGAATTAATTGATTTTAAATTAAATCCAAGTGCATTTAGTGCTGAGAAAGCTGCAGAATTTGAAAAATACGCTCAATATTCAATTGAACAATTAACACAATTAGCTTGATATTCAGATGGAATCAGCTGAGGTGTTTTACTTTATGGATGTCTTGGAGCAGTATTTATTGGTACAGGGATAGCTATTTCGTGAAAAGTTGGTGGTTCAACTGGTGGAACAGATATTATTGCTTACTACTTCTCAACAAAACATAAGAAAAGTGTTAGTTCAATTCTTGTTATTGTTGGTTTTGTAACAGCAGTTACATTTGTACTTATTTATGGATTTGTTCGTCCAAATCAAAATGGTGAGTTATTCGGAATGAGAGAACTTTCAACATTCTTATACTTAATAGTTACTAACTTAGTTGTTGGTATGTTATATCCTAAATATAAGAAAGTAAACTTAACAATTATTTCATCAAATCCTGAAAGAATTATTGCTTACTTCAAACTTATTAATTACTGACACAGTTACAGAATTGAACGTTTCAAATCAGGTTACACAGGTAAAACTGCAATTAAAATTGAAACTACAATTCTTCTTCTAGAAGAGAAAAACTTAATTGCTGATTTAAAAATAATCGATCCTACTGTTTGAGTTTCTTGCTCAAAAGTAGCTAAAGTTTCTGGTAATTTCAATACAAACTATGTAGAACAGTAAAAAAACTGTTCTTTTTTGATCAATTTTTACTATATAAATGAAAGGAGGCTAACTATGAAACTTAATGATCTAAAACCACTAGAAAAAGAAAAGTATTCGCAAATTCAACCTGGTTTTTCGTTTGCCGCTTTAGTTCCGTTAATTCCATCGATAGTTCAAAGCGCAATATCTATTCTTGGTTTATTTAAGTCATTTACATCAAATTCAGGTTCACTTAAAGGTAAAGATCAAGAATTCAAGTGAGATAATACTGTTAAGAAAACTTCTAATGTAATTGAAAATTACTTATTATTTTAAAAAAATCACTATTCATAATTTTTCAATTCAAAGTCAAGATTTCATTGAAAAAATTTGTATAACTTCTATATTTTAGACTAAAAAACTTACTAATTTTACTTTATTACTATATAATAAGCATGTTACATTTGTAACCGTACTAAAGAGGTTCATCAAGTGCATAAGCCACCTCAAAGACGAGCCACATTTTGGAGGTATTGCATGTTTGCAATTATCGAATCAGGTGGAAAACAACTTTTAGTTAAAGAAGGTCAAACAATCTTCGTTGAAAAACTTGAAGGTCAAGAAAACTCAGAAGTTAAATTTGACAAAGTTTTATTAGTTAACGATAAAGTAGGGAGACCTTACTTATCTAATGCTGTAGTTTACGGAACAATCGAAAAACAAGGGAAAGCAAAGAAAATTGTTGTATATCGTCACAATGCAAAGTCTACTCACAAAAGAAAATTAGGACACCGTCAACCTTACACACGTGTTAAAATTACAAAAATCGAAGGGTAATTAGAATATGGCACACACGAAAGCCGGTGGTTCTACCCGTAACGGTCGTGATTCTCATAGTAAGCGTTTAGGTGCTAAATTAGGTGATGGACAATTTGCAACAGCAGGATCAATCATTTACCGTCAAAGAGGAACAAAAATTTTCCCAGGACAAAATGTTGGTCGTGGTGGAGACGATACATTATTCTCAAAAATCGATGGATACGTAAAATACGAAAGCAGAAGAAACAGAAAGTATGTTTCTGTATATCCTGAAAGACAAAACTAATTTTAATTTATATAGTAAAACGTGCCACAGCAAGTATGTGACACGTTTTTTTATTTCTAAATTTCAGTAACAGAAGTAATTAAAGTAGCTCCAGACTTAATAAGCTGATTATTCAAATCACCAAAATCATCACTAGGGAAACATTTTATATCCTTACCAATATCAGCAAAGTAATTTACTAACTGTATTGCTTTTGAGTTTCCTTTCAAAGAAAACGAAATAAATTGTTTGCTTAATAAAGAACTTAATAAATTTGCTTGTTTAAAATATTCTCTTCTAGGATGACAATTTAATGGATACTGAGATATATACAGTTCATTTGGTTTTAAGGTTTGTTTTAAAATCTCATCATTAAAACCTTCTTTTAGAATGTGAATAATAGAACCATTGTGATTTCTATAAAAATCAACAATAGATTTTTCACTTTCTTTATAGTCATTGGTAATTAACACATGAGAATTAACCATATTTTCAAGCTGTTTTTCAGAATTAAAACTATCTAGCAGATTTCTTTCGTCAACTAGATAAACTTTATTTTTGTTTTTAAGTAGCGAAGTGTTTCCATACATATAAAGCACATAAGGTGGATATTTAATAATGTTTAAATTCAAAGGATATTCTTCATCTAAAATGGTGATGAACTTTATTTTCTTTTTCACATACTCTTTTACTCATTGTGTTAATAGATTCATATCGATTTTAGGAATGCTTTTAAGGTTTTTATAAATTATGTAGTTATTTCCCTTGTGTAAGTTAGATAAATAAAATAATATTAAGTTCATTTTTCTCCTCCTATTTACAATAGTAAATTTAGCTGAAAATGAACTATTTTTATACCTAGCACACTATTAGTTTAGTTTAAATAAAAAACCTTTGTTTTAGTATAAATTTAATATAATTACTTTAAAAATTATTAGGTTTATTTTTATTCATTTTTATCTAGGAGAAAATATGAGAATTGCATTTTTCGATTCTAAAGATTACGATATTAAATACTTTGAAAAATATAATGATGGAAGACACGAAATTACTTTTTTTAAAGAAAACTTAAACTTAGATACAGTTAAGTTAGCTAAAGGTTACGATGCTGTATGTGGGTTTGTTAACACTTATGGTGACAAAGTAATTTTAGAAGTCTTAGTAAAAATGGGTGTAAAAGTTTGATTGCAAAGATCAATGGGATACAACAAAATTGATGTTGCTAAAGCTAACGAGTTAGGGATTCACGTCTACAGAATTTTTAACTACTCAGCTGAAAGTATTGGTGAATTTGCTTTTGCAGGATTATTAGCGCTTAACAGAAATCTTTTAATTGCTAATAAAAGAGTTAAAGATTACAACTTCTCATTAAATGAACTTGATGGACTTTGTGTTGGAAACTCAACAATTGGGGTTGTTGGTTCAGGGAAAATTGGACAAACATTTATTAAAATTGCTAAAGCAACAGGTGCTAGAGTTTTAGTATTTGATGCATTTGCTCAAGATAACTTCCCTCAATTAGCTGAACAATTCGGATTTGAATGAGCTTCATTTTCAGAAATCTTACAAAACTCAGACTTTATTTCAATCCACTGTCCGTTATTGGCTTCAACAAGATACTTATTTGATAAGGCTGCTATTGATATGCTTAAACCAGGAGCAATTATTATCAACACAGCCAGAGGAGAAATTGTTGAATTACAAGCAATGATTGATGGACTTAAATCAGGTAAGGTTCGTGGATTTGCAACTGACGTTTTAGAAAGAGAAGAAGGAAGATTTTACGAAGACGTTTCATCAAGAATTAAAGAACTTAAAGAACAAGATCCACAATGAGCAGAATTAATTGAAATGGACAACGTTTTAGTAACATCACACCAAGCATTCTTAACAGATTTAGCTTTAACTCAAATAGCTAAAACAACATTAGAAAATGCAGATGCTGCGCAAGCAGGAGATTACTCAAAAGCATTAGTTTTATTAGAGAATGGAAAAATACAAAATGGTTAATACACAGGAATTATTAATTAAGAAAAATAGCTTTTTCAAAGATTTATTTAGCTTCTTTAAATTAAAAGCATCAGAAAGACAAAATGCTGAGAAACCAGCTGATTTAAAAACTTGAATCATCCACGGTTTATCAGAATTTATTGGAACAATCTTTTTATCACTTGCATTAGCAGGTTTATCAATTTACACATCTTCAGGTAAAGTTGCTGAAGAATATATGTTACATAAAATCATTGTTGGATTTTATGCAGGATTTATTGCTGTTGGGGTAGTGTTATTCATCTTCTTACGTTGAAGTTGTGACCTCAACCCAGCTGTCACTATTTATCGTTATATAAACGGTAGAAATAATGGTTACTATGCTTTATATAAAATTGCAATTCAATTCTTAGGAGCTTTTGCTGCTGCAGGATTCATCTATTTATTCGGATATTTATCAGTACCAGAAGGACACTTACCTAACGCTCCAATTACAGCAATCGGTGCTTACTCAAGTTCATTCGTTGCTGAATTAGAAAAAGGTTCAAACGTATCAGCTAATCAAATTTTAGCAAGTGGTACAGCTTGAATCTTCTTCATTGAGTTAGTTATGACAGCTATTTTATTATTCCCAATTTTCTCACCAAACATTAACAACAAATACCGTGATTTAATGATTATGTTTGTGATTTCATTATCAGTATGAATGGGAATTTTAGGGGCTACAGCAGCTATTAACCCAGCTAGAGGATTGGCTCAACAATTGCCTGCATTTTTCGTATCACAAGGTGAAGTTCACAACCACTTCAGTGATAAAGTTGCAAAATTAGCTACTGACTATGGTTTTGATACTACATTAACAACAGCAGAATTAAAAAATGCATTTGCATTTGATTCATTAGTTTATGCAACATTTGCTATGTTATTAGGTGACTTATTAGCTCCAGTATTCTATGCATTTGTTCAAGGATTTACACAAAGAGTTGTAAACCCATTTGTTGTTAAAGTTATTGCATTTAAAAACTTTAGAACAGACTCAATAACAACACCAGAAAAAGAAGCAAATAAATTAAACAACAATAAACAATAATAATCTTAAGAATCACTTCTTAAAGTGATTCTTTTGTTTCTAATAGGAAAGGATAATATGAAAAATAACGAATTAGCCTTGGAGTTAGCTTCAAAAGAATTAAACATTCCTACAAATCAAGTTCAAACAGTTTTAGAAATGTTATCTAATGGAGATACAGTTCCTTTCATTTCACGTTATAGAAAACAACAAACTGGTGGGCTTAATGAAGAACAAATCTATCAAATTGAATCTATTTACAAATACAAAGAAGAGCTTTTAGATAGACAACAAGCAATTATTAAAATTCTAAGTGAAAAGAATTTACTTACAGACAAACTTAAAGAGCAAATCTTAAATACAACTGTCAAAAGTGAATTAGAATCAATTTATGAACCATTCAAAGTTGGTAAAATCACAAAAGCAACAAAAGCCATTGAACTCGGCTTAGAGCCACTTGCAAAGAGGATTTTTGAGAACAAAAGTCCTCAATTTGATATTGTAAGAGAAGCTAAAAAATACTTAACAGAACAAGTACCTACAGTTGAATTTGCTATTGAGCAAGCTAATTTCATTATTGCACAGTGAATTTCACAGAATGTAGAAATCAAAAATCAAATTAAAGAATCAATCTACAATTTTGGAAGAATTAAAACAACAAAGTCTAAAAAAGTTAATGATGAAAATGATGATTTAGTATTCTTAAATTACTATGATTTTTCGACACCTATCAAATACATTAAAAACCACAATGTATTAGCAATTAATAGAGGTGTTAAATTAGATAAACTTAAACTTGAATTTGAGTACAAACACGAGCCATTAGTTATTATCATTTTAAAAGCTATCGATAAAACGAGAAATAATAAAGACAATGTTATTGATGTGATTAATGATTCACTCAAAAGACTTATTTTACCTAGTGTAGAAAGAGAAATCTTTAGCGACTTATTTGAAATAGCTGAAAAAGCAAGTATTAATATATTTGCAAATTCAGTTGAAAAATTATTAACTGCTCCAGCAATTACAGGGCACAATATTTTAGCCATTGACCCTGCATATGTTAATGGATGTAAAATAGCTGCATTATCTGAAAATGGAGATGTTTTAGGTATTGCTAAAATTTACCCTAATAAACCACAAGAAAAAGTAGCAGAGGCAACTAAAGTAGTTTTAGATTTTATTAACAAATATAAAATTACTATTGTTGTTATTGGAAACGGAACAGCTTCAAGAGAAACTGAATTATTTATTTCTAATATTATTAAACAAAACAATTTAAAGGTTAAATATGCTATTGTTTCTGAAGTTGGAGCTAGCGTGTACTCAGCTTCACAAATAGCAATCGAAGAATTCCCTAACTTAAGTGTTGAAGAAAGAAGTGCGATTAATATTGGTAGAAAATTCTTGGATCCATTAAATGAGTTAGTAAAAATTGATCCTAAATCAATTGGTGTCGGACAATATCAACACGACTTAAATCAAAAAGAATTAGAGCAATATTTAAACTTCAAAGTGCAAAAGGTGGTTAATGAGTTCGGTGTTGACTTAAACACTGCTACAAAGCATATTTTGATGTATATAGCAGGTTTAAGTAAGAAGATAGCTCAAAATATTATTGAATACAGAAATAGTAAAGAAAGTAAAAATTTCGAAAACAGAAATGAACTTCTTAAAGTTCCGGGGTTAGGTCCAAAAAGTTTTGAACAGTCAGTAGGTTTTTTAAGAATATTCACTTCATCAAACTTTTTTGATAAAACAATAATTCACCCTGAATCATATAAATTAGCATCAAAAATTGTTGAAAAATTTAACTTAAAACCAAGTGAACAAGGTATAGATGTTTCTAACTTAAATGCACAATCTATTGCTGACGAGTTAAATTCAGACATTTATACAGTTGAATTGATACTTCAATCATTAGCAAGTCCTACTAAGAAAATTGTTGATAATAAATCAGGATTTATCTTAAAAGACAGTGTGTTAGATGTAAATGACTTAAAAGTTGGAGATACAATTCAAGGAACTGTTGAAAATATTACTGATTTTGGTATATTTGTTTATATCGGAATCAAGAAAAACTTATTTATTCACATAAGTAATTTAAACTTAAATCGAAATGAATCAATCTTCGATAAGTATTATCCAGGTTTAGTGATTAACTCTCAAATCACTGAAATTGACTTACAAAGAAATCGTTTAAGTGGAAAAGTTTTAGAGAACTAAAAAAATGAATAGACCAGTGTATAAGGTCTATTCATTTTATTTAATCTTAAAGTTAAGTTTTAAAACAGAGTTTAATGAGCTTTCACCATAAGTCTGTGTGAACTCGTGGATTTGAGCGACAACATGCTTGCTAGCACCAAGTAAGAAATTGAAATTTCAATTCTTACTTTGTTCTTCCATATATTGCAATAAATGGTATCTTCCAATAATTGAAGCACATGCAACTGATAAGTGAATGTCTTCAGCTTTATTAACTAGCAATGTTGGTAATTGTAACTCATTTAATTTAGCTCAGTTATTTTCAATAAAGAATTTTTGATGATATTTTAATATTGAATTAGTTGTTGAATATTTATCAATAATAATTGCAGTTGCTTGAATTTTGTATTTTTTAGCCAATGTACTCAATGCACTTGCGTGAGTGAAAAATTTGAGTTCATTAGCATTATAAGACTTGCTTAATTTGTTATATCCAGCTTGTGTAAGTGTGTAAACGGAATATTCAAGAAATTCCATTAATCTAGGAGCTAAAGATAAAATTTGTTTATCAGATAGTTTTTTAGAATCCTTTACACCTAATGAAGCAACAAATTGTTTAAGCTTATTTGGTAAATAAACTGCACAAGAAACAAGTGGTGTTCAGTAATCACCGACCCCTGTTTCATCAACCCCAATTACTTGCTCTAAATCAACATTAAGTTGTTTGATATCATCAATATATTTCATTATTCTTCCTCGATAGCTTGAATTTTTCTTTTACGTGCGTTTGATTTTTCTATCTCGGCTTGTGGATTGTCTAAGAATTTGTGAATGTATTCTCCGACTCCACCTTCTTTGTTTGTTTTAGAAATTCTAATTGATGCATATTTTTTAACATCTTTTGAAGCATTAGCCATAGCTACTGAAATGTTTGCGATTTTAAACATAGGAACGTCGTTAAACCCATCTCCTAATGCAATTGTGTTTTCAACTTTAACGTCGTAGTATCTAATTAACATACTTAAAGCTTTACCTTTGTTAGCTGTGATGTTAGTCATATCGAAAACAGGTGTTAAACCTTCTCCTTTTGATCAGTATGAGAATTCAGCTAAGTCACCATATCTTGATTTAAGGTATTTTCTAAGTTCTTCAATGTTTGTTGTCTCTTTAACGTCAAAGATAATTCCTGTAGGCATTAAAGGAATTTTGTATAAGTCTAAACCGATACGTAATTTTGAACTTGTTTTAAATCCAAAAACTTTTTCAAGTTCTTCATCACGGTGATCTAATTGAACTCAGTCTGGTCCTTCAATAGCGATGTTTGAAACTTCTTTTTTAACTTTAGGATCACCTAAAATGTATAATGCTTCGTTTAAGTTTAAGTATTTAATGTAAGGGATGAATTCTTGATCATATGGATGGTGAATATGCGCTCCATTGTAGTTAGCAACGATTGTGTTAAGACCTAATGATTCATAAATGAATTTAGTACTTCTTCAAGGTCTTCCTGTAAGGATACATACAACGTGTCCTTCTTCTGTTGCTCTTTTAATTGCGCTAAGTGTTCTGTCGTGAATAACACCTGTTGCACTAGATTGAAGTGTTGTACCATCTAAGTCAATAGCAAATAAAAATTTTTCTTTTTCTGCTGCCATAATCTACCTCTTTCTTTAAATTATTTTTGGAAAATTTTATTCCTATGGCATAGGAATATTGATTGAAAATACAACATATTTGTAAAATATGTTTATAAATTATAAAGTATTTTAAAAAAAACGGTAATTTGTGAGAAAAATTGTGAAAAATTCTATAAAAAAGTGAAAAATTGCAATTTTTATCCTTAAATTTAGGGATTATGGAAAAAGATAAAAAAAATAGACTGAAAAATCTTTTTTCTATATAATTAGTTTAAACATTATTATTTATATTAAATAATAAAAACTTAACTTGTTAAATAGAGGTAGTGATGATTAAGTATCAAAGAATTCTTTTAAAACTTTCTGGAGAAGGTTTTGCAAACAAAGAAAAACATTTAGCAATTGACTATGATTTAGTTCACAAAATTGCATTACAGCTTAAAGAAATTGTGGCTAAAGGTATACAAGTATCAGTAGTTATAGGTGGAGGAAACTTCTGAAGAGGTGCTTCTGCTGAAAAAAATGGAATTAACAGAAATAAAGCTGACTATATTGGAATGCTTGCTACAATTATGAATGCTATTGCCTTAGGTAGTGGTTTCGAGCGTGTTGGACTTAAAGCTAGAGTTCAAAGTTCGTTAAACATTGATCAAAGAGTAGCTGAATATTACGTTAATGAAAAAACAATCAAATACTTAGAAGATGGTGAAGTTGTTATCTTTGCTGGAGGGACAGGTCGTCCATTCTTTACAACAGATACAGCAGCAACATTATATGCATCAGAAGTTGGTGCTCAAGTTATTTTAATGGGTAAAAATGGAACTGATGGAATTTATGATTCAGATCCTAAGAAAAATCCTGATGCAAAACATTATGATCACATCACTTATGATGAAATCTTAGAAAAGAAATTACAAGTTATGGACTTAACAGCCACAAGTATGGCTAGAGACAATAATATTAATTTAATTGTGTTTAATTTATTAGAAGAAAATTCAATTTTAAATGCACTTGAAGGAAAAATCAAACATACAGAGGTTACTAAATAATGGAATTAGATATTTATTTATTAGATTTTGCTGAAAAAGCAGAAAAAGCACTTTCACATTACCGTTTTGAATTATCGAAAATTTCAACAGGTAGAGCTAACCCTCAATTGATCAAAGGTATTCGTGTCAATTACTATGACACACTTACACCACTTGAAGAATTATCAAACATTTCAGTTCCTGAGCCACAACAATTATTAATCAAACCTTACGATATCACATCAGTTAAGGAAATTAATAAAGCTCTTGAAAAAGCAAACTTAGGTGTTATGCCAATTGATGAAGGGAGTCAAATTAGATTAAACTTCCCTCCTCTTACAACTGAAAAACGTAAGGAAATGGTTAAATCATTATCTAAGTTAACTGAAAATGCTAAAGTAGGTGTTCGTAATGCTCGTCAAGAAGTTAATAAAGCTATCAAAGCTGATGAAGAGTTATCAGAAGACGAACAAAAAAGATACTTAGATGTTATTCAAAAAGAAGTTGATAAAGAAATTAGTAAAATCGACAAAATTACAAGTGAAAAACAAGAAGAATTAA
The DNA here is from genome assembly GCF_048381515.1 of Mycoplasma sp. 4463. Classification (NCBI taxonomy): domain Bacteria; kingdom Bacillati; phylum Mycoplasmatota; class Mollicutes; order Mycoplasmatales; family Mycoplasmataceae; genus Mycoplasma; species Mycoplasma sp. 4463. The sequence continues at coordinate 45,214 of NZ_JBLWID010000001.1, read as the reverse complement.
TGAATAAATAAATGTCAAACTAGCTTTTTAGCTAGTTTTATTGTATTTATAAGAAAGGAGACAATATGACTAATGATACAATTGCAGCAATCAGCTCAGGTTCTCATATAAATCAACCAATTTCAATTGTTCGTGTATGTGGCCCTGATGCAGTAAATGTTGTTTCTAAAGTTTTTAAAGGAAAAGTTGGTGCAGATCACACAATTTCATATGGTTTCATTCATGATAATGGACAACTTATTGATGAAGTTTTAGTCATGTCATTTGTCGGTAAAAAAGATGCAAATGGTAATGATGTATTCAATAACTATGTTGGCGAACCTTTAATCGAAATTAACTGTCACGGTGGAATTGTTGTGACAAACAAAGTTTTAAGTTTATTACTTGAAAATGGTGCCAGATTAGCCGAACGTGGTGAATTCACTAGAAGAGCTTTTTTAAATGGAAAAATGGACTTAATTAAAGCTGAAGCTATTCACGATTTAATTATGGCTCAAACTTCATCTCAAGCACTTGCGTCGGTTAATAAATTCAAGGGTAAAACTTCAGGTTTAATTGATGAGTTCTTAAATAAGATTGCTGTTTTAATCGGTCTTGCTGAAGTTAATATTGACTACCCTGAATACGATGATGTTGAACGTTTAGATTCGATTAATATGTCAGAAAAAATTTCTGTTTTAATCAGTGAGCTAGAAAAAATAGTGAAAATTTCAGAGGATTCTAGATATGTTTTTGAAGGTGTTAAAGTTGCATTTTTAGGAAAACCTAATGTTGGAAAAAGTAGTATTTTAAATGCACTTTTATCAGAAGATAAAGCAATTGTTACAGATATCGCAGGAACTACAAGAGATTTAGTTGAAGCCACCTACAAAATCAATGATATGTTATTTAAACTTGTTGATACTGCTGGTTTAAGAAACACTCAAGAAATTATTGAAAAAATTGGTATTCAAAAATCATTAGATCAAATTGAAAAAAGTGATCTTGTAGTTCACGTCGTATCTGCGAATGAATCTGAAGATGATTTTGATAAATTAATTGAGCAAAAATCAAAAGAGTTAGGTAAGTTCTATTTAAAAGTTATGAACAAAAAAGACTTGCTAAAGCCAGATAAGTCATTAGATGATAACGTTATTTATATTTCTGCTTTAAATAACGATATTGAAGCATTAGAACAAGGTTTAGTTTCAAACTTCCAGAATATCAACATATTAGATGAACGTATTTTTTCAAATACACGTCAACTTTCACTTATTAAGCAAGCTTTAAATTCGCTTAAGGATGCTAAAAATGCACTTGACAACTATGCAACTTTTGACATGATTATCATCGATTTGTATGCAGCGTGAGATCAATTACAAAATATTAAAGGAAATGTAAACAGAGAAGACTTATTAGATGTTATGTTTAGCACTTTCTGTTTAGGTAAATAATATGAGTTCAAAGAAAAATAAATTTGTTGATGCACATAATCATTTATCAATGACTACTTACAAACACGAAGACATTATTGATATGATTTGTGAGCAAGCTTATGCTAATAGACTTGAATTTATGATTGTTAATGGTGGTCATGCTGAAGAAAATAAAGAAGTTATCAAGTTAGCTAAAAAGTATCCTGATTTAATTAAACCTGTTATAGGAATTCATCCTGAAGATGGAATTGATGAGAATGATTATTTAAGATATAAAGGTTTAATTGATGAGACTATTGTTGGAATTGGAGAAATTGGATTAGATTACTTCTATGAAGAAGGTGTTCCATCAAGAGAAAATCAAATTAAATCATTTAGAAATCAAATCAAATTAGCACAAGAATTAAACCTGCCAATTGTTGTTCACATTAGAGATAAAATCGACCAATACCAAGCCTATCAAGATGTTTATGATATTTTAAAAGAGTTTCCTAACATCAAAGTTATGCTCCATACATTTGCTGGAAATATGGAGTGAGCTAAGAAATTTTTAGAATTTAAAAATCTTTATTTCTCATTCAGCGGCGCTGTTACATATGGAACAACAAACCAAACTAGAGATATTATTGAATTTTTACCACTTGAAAGAATTCTTACGGAAACTGATGCTCCATTCTTAAGAGTTCATCCATATACAGAACAAAAAAATGAACCAAATACAGTTTTATTTGTCGCTTACTACATAGCAGGAATTAAAAAAGTAGGCATGGATAAATTCACAGACAGAATTAATAAAAACTTAAGGACTTTATTTAATTTATAATGCAAAATAAAAAAGAAGTTTATGCAAAAAAGAAGTTTGGACAAAACTTCTTAAAAGATCAAAACATTTTACGCAAGATAATCAATGTATTTGATGTAAAAGAACAAAAAGTGTTGGAAATAGGACCGGGTAGAGGTGCTTTAACTAATTATCTTTTAAATGCAGGCGCTTATGTAACTGCTTTTGAAATTGATACTGATATGGTTGATGTTCTAAATAAAGAAATAAACAATCCTAATTTTAAACTTATTCATCAAGACTTCCTGGAAGCTGATATAACTAATTTTAAGGATACTTACATTATTGCTAATATTCCTTATTACATAACAACTGATATCCTATTTAAAATATTTGAAAACAAGGATAATTTTGAAGGTGTATTAGTAATGGTTCAAAAAGAAGTAGCGCAAAGAGTTTGTGCTAAACCTAATACAAAAGATTATTCAAAATTGTCAGTTTCATCACAATTTTTAGCTGATTGTAAATTAGAATTTATTGTTCCTGCAAATGCTTTTTCACCTGCTCCAAAGGTTGAATCAGCTATTTTATCTTTGAGATTTAAAAATAATGTTTCATTAAATGAATGAAATTCAATTAAGGATTTCTTCAAATTATGCTTTGAAAACAGAAGAAAGAAACTTTCTTATTCATTACAAAATAAATATTCAAAAGATCATATTCTTAATATATTTGAACAATTGGGGTATGATGACAATTTAAGAATTCAACAATTATCAGTAGAGAAAATTGTTGAACTATTTAATATGTTAGAAAAGTAAGTGTAACCACTTGCTTTTTTCTAAATTATAAAAAGTAGAATATTATAAAAAATACTAATAGTATTGAAAATAAGGTATATAAAAATTAGGGGGTGAATGTAAAAAAAAAAAAAAAGTATAATAAAAATATAGGACAAAAAACAAATCAGAAAGGACGTTTGTATGAAAAAGATTGAATTTAGATTTAGCGAACAAAATCCAATGAAATTGGTTTTGGTTGAAAATGCTTGTGCTGGCGATATTATTGATTTGTCAAGTTTAAGTAATACGGAATTATTCATTTTAAGTAACAGCATAAACAATGAAAGAAATGATGATATTAGAAATCAAGTAAAAACAGAAATACTTGAAAATCTTACAAATTTACCTGAATATAAGGTTAATGTTCAAGGTGTGATTGATGAGTATAATAAAAAGATTACTGATCTAAAAACAGAACTTGAAGTCTCAAAAAAAGCAAGACAAGACGAAATTGCAAAATTAGAATCATCATTTAAATTAGCTCAAGAAATAGAAAAACAAAAACAAGCTGATACTTATAATGATTTGAAAAATCAGTTAAGTGAATTAAAGGGTTCCATGAATTCGACAATTGAAGCTGAGAAAAGCAAGCTTGAAGTAAATAATATTAAAGCAATAGAGAAGGTTAAAGAAGAATACAAAATAGAAAAACAAAAACAAGCTGATGCTTATAATGATTTAAAAAATCAATTAAGCGAATTAAAGGCTTCAATGAATTCAACAATTGAAGCTGAGAAAAGCAAGTTTGAAGTAAATAATATTAAGGCAATAGAGAAGGCTAAAGAAGAATACAAAAAAGAATTAGAAAAAGAAAATCAAGTTAAGAATAATCAAATTATCGAAGAATTAAAAAACAATTTTAAAGAGCAAATTGAAGAACTTAAAAAAGAAAGAAATGAAGTTCAAAATAGATTAGAAGCTGCTAATGACACAATTGATGCTCTTAAAACAAGTAAATCATTATTATCTTCAAAGAGAGTTGGAGAAAACTTTGAAGAACAAATTGCTCACTTATTAGATCAGTACACGAACTTGGATGATTTAGTTGATTATGAAAAAACAACAACTAATATTGATGGTACAAAACCAGACTTCTTAGTTACTTTCTACAAGAACGAAAATAATAATAGAGTGAAAATTGGTTCTGTTGTTATTGAAGCGAAATCAGAAACAGAAAATGGTTCACAAAAGAACTCGCAATTCATAAATAAATTAATCAAAGATCAAAAGGCTCGTCACGCAGAAACCGCATTCCTAGTTACTGAATTGGAAAAAGAAGATGACTTTCTTGTAAAAATTGAAAGAGATAAAGATAACAAGAACCAAGTTTGAGTAATAAGATTACCATTTATGATTCAAATGTTGCAACTACAACGTTATATGTTTTTAAAGGCTTCTGAATTCAATTTTGTCGAACTTAGAGATAAAATGAAAATTCTTGAAGAATTTGAACAATTCAAAAAGAAACTTTTAGAAACAAGATTAGATGCACTTAATAAAGTTGCGACTGATATGAAGAAACAAGTTGAAAAAATTCAAGATTCAGCTAATGCACTTGAAAACTTACTTACAAATGATCTTGAAAGAAAATTCAGATACTTAGTTGATGAAGTAGAAAAATTCAAATTAACTAAGAAAATGAACAAAGTTAATTGAGATAGTGCACCACAATCTGTTGAAGCTAAAGCTCCACATTTAATCGAGGGAGCACAAGAAGCTCACATAGTTGAAGTAGAAGAAGAATAGAAAAAGAAAATCAGCAAATAAACTGCTGATTTTTCTAATCCTTTTTATATTTATTCACTTTTTCTCTTTTGATTTTAGGTAAATTCAGAACCATTGTAAACTCACCTCTAATAGAGTCTAAATTTGTAAAATGCTGAAGAATTTCGCTAGCAGACCCATAAAAAAGATTTTCATGTAGTTTTGTAAGTTCTTTAGCTAAACAAATTTTTTCTTGTCCATTAAATACAGAATTAATGTCTTCTAAAGTTGAGATTAATTTATGAGGCGACACATAATAAATGTGTGTACCGATATTCAATTCTTTAAGTTGATTAATTCTTTGTTGACTTTTGTCTTTAATAAAACCGTGAAATGTAAAGTCATTAGTAAAGTTAGAAGCAACAAATGCTGTTATAGCTGCATTTACACCCGGGATAATTTCGATATCTATGTTGTTTTTTCTTGCTTCAGCAATAACTTCAAATCCAGGATCTGATACAACAGGCATACCTGCGTCAGATACTAAAGCGACGTCTTCTCCATTAGATATTAAGTTAATAATCCCTTGAGCACTATGTTTTTCGGTGAAATTATTGTATGTTAATAATTTTTTATTTGGTATTTCATATCTTTGAAGAAGTTTAGAAGTTACTCTTGTATCTTCGCAAGCAATTATGTTTACCTCTTGTAAAGTTCTTAATGCTCTTAAAGTTATATCTTCAAGATTACCGATTGGTGTTCCTACAATATACAATTTAGCCATAGTACTCCATTAATTTGTTTAATAAAAGTTGTTTATGTAATTCGAAATTACCTTGAAAGTTTTTTGAGTTATTAAAGTCATCTAAGTCAACTATAAATGTTAATAAGTTAGGGCGCTTTTCCAATAATTCTTGTCTTAGTTTATTTAGTTCTTTGTGCAATGGTAATGTTTTAAATTCTAAAAACTTACCTAATATGAATGCTTTTAATAGTGATAAAACAAAGTGTGCATCTTTATCGTTATCCTTATTTACTATTGTTCTATCTAAATATTCAAACATATAAATTTTATTTAATAAAGATTGTCTTGTAGCAATTATGAAACCTGCAATAAGATGTTGATATTTATCTAAGTGTTCAGAAGCTTCAGTTAAAAAAGTTAAATCGTTAGAAAGCATTTTGACAACTGAAAAAGTTGGATCATTTTTCAATGAAGCAAATTTTTCTTCTATTATCTCAGGAGAGAGAATATCAACTTTTAAGACTTGTGCACGGGATAATATGGTTGGAAGAACATTATTCACATTATTTGTTGTCATTATAATAACAACTTTATCTGATGGTTCTTCAATTGATTTTAAAAGTGAATTAAGTGCAATTAATGAAGAGTTTTCAATGTTTTTAATGATAACTATTTTGTACTTATCAAAGTTACTTGAATAAGAAACTTCATTAAAAACATTTTCAAATTCTTCTTTTTTAATAGGTTCTTCTGAACCGTCCAAATAGTAAATGTTAGATGGTAGATTTAATTTGTCTAATTCACCTATTGCAGTCGGATTAATGTTGTTGATAAAATCTAACAAATCGTTGTCAAAATTGTAGTTACTATTAGCAGTTAATAAAAATAAATGATTTAGCTTATTTAATTTTGCTGAATCATTTATTGACTTTAATATAGATTGATTAATCATTACTCGAATGATTTAAGGTAAGATAAAAATTTTGGACTTTGTTGTAACTGCTTGATAATATCTTCTAAAACTTCATCTTCTGTTTGAGTAGCGTCAATAATAATGAAACGTTGAGGGTCTGATTTAATCATTTCTAAGTACCCTTTGTAAACATCGTGGTGGAATTGTAATTTTTCTTGTTCCATTCTGTCTTCAACTAATCTTGTTTCTTCACGACGCTTTTTAGCTTGCTCTGGAGTTAAATTTAAGAAAATTGTAATATCTGGCATTGTTCCATTAATAACTATGTTAGTAATAGCTTTTGTAAATTCAATACCTAAATTTCTTGCATATCCTTGATACGCATAAAAGCTGTCTACATATCTATCACAAATAAGAATTTTATTTTCTTTAAGTGCTGGTCAAATTACTTTTTCTAAGTGAATTCTTCTACTTGTTGTGTATAAAAGAGCTTCAGCAACAGGTGAAAGATCTGATTCTTTGCTTAAAATAATTTCTCTAATTTTTTCAGCTTCTTTAATCCCTCTTCCACCAGGTTCTCTTGTTCAAAGAGCAGGAATGTGTGGGTAAAGTTCCTGTAATTTTACATAAAGTTTCTGTGTTAAAGTAGTTTTACCACTACCGTCTAAACCTTCAAATGATATAAACATAGTTTCCTCCAGATGATTGTATTTAATTTATTTTTGTCTATTTATAAGTGAGAATTTTAAAGTGATAGCATCAATGTAGTCAACTGATGAACCTACTGGTAAACCGATGGCTAATCTTGTTACTTTTAAATTCTGTTTAGTAAGTTTCTCCTTAAGAAATTCATTAGTTACCTCACCTTTTATGCTTGGAGAAATCCCTAAAATAATTTCATCAAATTTTTGAGCATAATCTAAAAGTTTTTGAATTTCTTTTTGATACTTTTGCTCCTCATATTCATTGATAATTAGATGTGAAAACACATAATACTTACCATTGTAAATATTAGCATCTTCAATTTTTTGCATAACTTGTCTGTTTTCCACAATTAACAAGGTGCTATCTCTTGAGCTATTGTCACAAATACTGCAATAATTGTTTTCAATAACTTGTGAACAAATAGGACAAAATGTTGTTTTTTCTTTTACATCGATAAAAGCTTGCGCAACTTGTTGCACTTGCTCTTTTTCAGCTTCTAATATTCAATAAACAATTTTTTCAGCTTGTTTTTTAGAAATACCAGGAATTTGCCTGATAACTTCTAAAAATTTGTTAATTTGTTCTGTATTAAACATTCTTATTAAAATGGCATTCCAGGCATTGATGGAGCTAATTTATCTTGCTCTTCTTTGATTAAATCAATACCTTCATTGATTGCTATTGTAATTAAGTCTTGAAGAATGTCTTTATCTTCAGGGTCAATTAATAATTCATCAATTTCAATTGAAACGATTGACATATCTCCTTTAAGAACTACTTCAATACCTTGTTTAGAAACTGTGAATGTTTTTTCATCTAATTCTTTTTGTTTTGTTTCTAATTCTTTTTGCATATTTTTAATTCTTCTTAAAAAATCATTATTCATAATAACCTCTATTCATATTCGATTTCTAATTCTTCATCATCACCTAATAATAATTTACCAATTTGAGTTAAGTCAGTTAAAGTGTTTTGTGCAAACTCATCTTCTCATTTTTTAGGTTTATAATCTGCAATTTGGATGTCTTTATTTTGTCCAATTGTTTCTCTAATTTTAGCAAGAGCTGCTGAATCAACTGGATAAATATATTTGTTTTTGTTATCAAAAACATATTTAACAAATTCTTGCATTTTAGGTGTGTTAGCAAGCTCTTTTAGCTTATTAACTTTAGCAGTATCTTTATTGTAAATGTTAATGAAATATTCTGAAGCAGCCATAATTGATGAATCTTCAAACAATTCAGCAATCTCAGAAAACTCAGGTTTGTTTTGAGTGATTATTGCTAAATCTTGATTAATTGATCTTTGGAATTGAACTGCTTTATCACGTGATGGATCTTGTTTAGATCAAATAGTGTTGTAGATATATTCGAAAACATTAACTTCTTGTGGTTCACTAATTTGTATAGGTTCATCATTTGTTGAAATTTCTTCAGATTCTAGGATTTTTTCTTCTTCTTTTATTTCTTCCTGAATTTCTTTTTGAACTTCCTCTACAAATTCCATTGTTTCTTCAAACTTAGAAACTTCTACTTCACGAGTGTTAATTAATATTTTATTTGTTGATGTATCTGACTGCAATTGGATAATATCATCATTAACATCATCAAAATCACTTGACAATTCGTGTTTTTGGATAATAAATTCATTTGTTTTATTAACTTGATCAGAAATTTCCTTTGTAAGTGCTTTATTAATTTCTAAAGATTCAAGTAAGATGTTTTTTTCTTCTTGAGCTTCAGTAGGTACGTTGTCTTGTTGGTAAGGTGTAAATTCATCAGCTAATCCATTCCCAACAGGTTCAATTTCAGGGATTATTAATGCATCAGCTAAATGATTATCTGATTGTTTTGTTTCTTGTTTAACTTCTTCTTCAGTTTCTTTTTTAATTTCCTCTGTTTGTGTTTGTGAGGACTCCTGATTTACCTGATTTATTTCAATATCAAAGTTACCGGATATAACTGAAAAAATGTTTTCAGTTGTTAAAACAAATTTATCTTCCTCAACTTCTTCTTCTTCTATTTTTTCACTTAAAAATGAGTTATCTATGAAACCATCATCTTCAATTTTTTCAACTTTTATGTCTTGGAGAATAGTGTTTTCATTTTTATCAACTTCCATTGAAATATTAGTTTGAGGTTCATTAGAAGTTAATTCTTCTTCAATAATTTCTTTAGTTTCTCTGAAAACATTATTAGTTGAAGTTTTGTGATTTTCTTTGTTAAACACAGGTTTGATAAATACAGGTGCAACATAAGTTTCATCTGAATCTTCTTGTAAATTAGGATTGATAGCATTTAAAGCTTTTAAAACACCTAATTGAATAATTTCAAATGGATATTCGCTTTTGTTAACTTTAATTAACATATCATAGAATATGTCAGTTAATTCAAAACAAATTTTATTATCTAAGTGAACTGATGATAACTCTTCAGGTTCAAATCAACTTAATAAACTTGCATTATTTGTTTTAGATAATATTATCTTTTCTTTTAAGAAGTTAACTAAACTTAAAACGAATTGCTGAGGTTCAACTCCATTGTTTTGAAAATCATTTAATAATGAAATTAATTTAGTTCCATTGTTAATAGAAATTAATTGGAAGATTTTAACAATTTGCTCTGATGATAAAACACCGAAGTTTTGATAAATTGATTCAGCACTTATGATGCCTGAATGCAACATACTAACTTGGTCAGCAATTGTAAGTGCATCCCTCATACCACCACTAGATAATCTTGCGATGAGTTTAAGAGCTTGAGTATCATATTTTATATGTTCTTGGTTAAAAACTTTTGAAAGTTGTTTGATGATATTCTCATCATTCATTCTATGGAACACAAAGTTTTGAACTCTTGATCTAATTGTTAAAGGAATTTTATGTAAGTCTGTTGTTGCTAAAATGAAAATAGCGTGTTTAGGTGGTTCTTCAAGTGTTTTTAATAATGCATTAAAAGCACTTTTTGTAAGCATATGAACCTCATCTATGATGTAAATTTTGTATTTACCATTCATAGGCGTTTGCTCAATTTTTTCCTTAAGATCTCTAATTTCATCAACACCATTATTTGATGCAGCATCCATTTCGATTATGTCAATATTGTTGTTTAAATTACTTAAGCAAATTTCGCATGGATTAAGAACATCAGCAGGATCTTTATGAACACAATTTAACATCATTGCAAATATTTTTGCAATCGATGTTTTACCAGTTCCTTTTGGACCTGAAAATAAATAAGCATGTGATATTTTGTTAGTCTTTAAAATATTTTTTAAAGATAAAATTATGTGCTCTTGGCCTATAACATCATCAAATGTTTTTGGACGATATTTTCTATACAATGCTTTATATTCCATGTTTAATTACCCTTCTTAAAATTTGAAATTGACATAAAAAATAAAATCTTTATTTTAATTATTATACTAATAAAAAACATATAGTTTTTTAAAAGTTTTAAAAAACTTGTCAGATTACACAAAGAGAGAATAAAAAACTTTTATGCCTATGTGCTAGGAATAAAAGTTGAAAAAGCTTAATTTAGTAAATAAGCATAAAAAAAGACCGAAAGGCCTTGATTATTCAGCGCTTCTAGCAGCTCTTCTAGCGTCTCTTGCACGTTCTTTTGCAAGTTTTTTAGCACGAGCTTCAGCACGTAATTTGTTTTTTAATCTAACTACTTTACGCATTTTTATCCTTTATTTAAACTATTTTTATAATGATAATTTTTATGAATTGTGCATATATATTTTTGCAAAAATACATGCTATTTTTCTTATGTTATTTTACTATAAAAAGTCTTAAATCATTCATATTTTTTAAACTTACAAATTTTTATTTCAATACTTACGAATATACTTTAAAAATTGCAATTAGCATCTATATAATAAATTATAATTTTAATTAACAAGCATTTAAGTAGGAGTAAGTATGAAAAAAAACTTAGAACAGAAAATTGCAGACAAAATTATCAGACAGTCATTAGATAAGATTATGGATGACCGTTTTGGTAGATATTCAAAATACGTTATTCAAAACAGAGCTATTCCAGAAGCACGTGATGGTCTGAAACCAGTTCAACGTAGAATTTTATATTCTATGTTGGGACTTGGTTTAACTCACGATAAACCATATAAAAAGTCAGCTCGTGTTGTAGGAGATGTAATTGGTAAATATCACCCACACGGTGATTCGTCAGTTTATGAAGCTATGGTTAATATGTCTCAATGATGAAAAATTAATCACCCATTACTTGATATGCACGGTAATGTTGGTTCTATTGATAACGACCCTGCTGCCGCTATGCGTTATACAGAGGTTAGAATGTCACCTATTGCTGAATATGTTTTAGGTGAAATTAAGAAAAATCCAGTTAAGTTTGCTCCTAACTTTGATGATTCAGAAATTGAACCAATAGTTTTACCATCATTATTCCCTAACTTACTTGTTAATGGTGCTTCAGGTATTGCTGTAGGTATGGCAACTGAAATGCCCCCACACAACTTAAATGAAATTATTGATGGAGCTATCTACAGAATTACAAATCCATTTTCACATTTTGATGAAATTTCAAAAATTGTTAAGGGTCCTGATTTTCCAACAGGTGGTGTAATCAAAGGAAACAAAGGTATCTTAGAAGCACTTGAATTTGGAAACAATACAAAAAACAAAATCAGATTGTTTTCTAAATACACAACTTCTGAAGATGAAAAACATAAATATATTGAAATCACAGAAATTCCTTATGGTGTAGTGAAGTCGAAATTAGTTTATGAGATTGACAAAATTATTAAAGATAAGTTAATTGATGGAATTACAGAAATTAAGGATCAATCAGATAGAGATGGAATTAGCATTTTAATTACTTTAAATAAAAATGCTAATGAACGTAGTATTTTAAATTACTTACTTCAAAAAACAAATATGCAGGTTATTTACACATACAACAATACTTGCATCCTTAAAAATGAGCCTGTTACACTTGGTGTAATTGGGCTTCTAGATGCTTACGTAGCTCACGTTAAAGATATTAAAGTTAAGACTTTAACATACGATTTAGAAAAACTTAAATTGCGTTTAGAGCTTGTAGAAGGATTTATTAAGGTTTCAGAAATTTCAGATGAAGTTATTGCGGTTATTAGAAGATCAGAAGGTTCTAAAGCTGGTGTTATTCAAAACTTAATTAAAGAGTTTGGATTTATACAAAATCAAGCAACAGCTATTGCTGAAATGAGACTTTACCGTTTATCTAAAACAGATAAGCAGGCCTACTTAAATGAAAAATTACAATTAGAAAAAGACATTAAGAAAATTTCTAAATTGCTTATTGATCCAAAAGCGTTTGATCAGTACATTATTGAACAATTAATGGAAATTAAAGTTAAATTTGGAACTCCAAGAAAAACTCAAATCGAAGATCAAGAATATGACTTTAGCTATGACCAAACTGATTTAGTAAAAGAAGAAATTCTTAACATAGGAGTTTCAAGAGCAGGATACATCAAGAGATTTTCACAAAAAGTTCTTGATAGTAACAAGATTGAAAATTATGGACTTAAAGATGATGACTATTTAGTTTTTTTCGGAAAAGTAAATTCATTACACAACTTAATTTTCATTACAGCTCAAGGTAATTACATCGTGTTCCCTGCTTACAAAATTCCAGAAGATAAATGAAAAGACAATGGGACTCACTTATCTGCTTATGTAGATATCCGTGTGATGGATGAAATTGTGGGAGTGTTTGAGATTTCAGATTGAAATATTTTATCTTACATTGCTCTAGCAACAAAAGATGGATATGTTAAGAAAACAGTGCTTAAAGATTTTGAAGTTTCAAGGGTTAATAAAATTTACAAGGCTATTAACATTGAAAAAACAGATGCAGTTGTTAATGCTGTTATGACAGATGGAACAACTAATGCAATCATAATTACTGAAAAAGGTAATGTAACTAAGTATTCTGAAACTGAATTGCCACAATTTGGAACTAAAGCTAAAGGAAATAAAGGAGTTTACTTATCACTTGATGATAAGATTGCTACATTTACTTGTGTTAAATCAGATCAAATGGTTGGTATCTTATCAACAAATGGTCAAATTATTAAAATTAATTCATCTAAATTACCATCTGTACCTAAAAATATTAAAGGTAAACCTTTATTAAAAGATAATAAGAAGTTTATTCCATACGTTTGTGAACCAATCAATGATGAATCAGTTATCTACATTAAAGATGATTTTGAGCACACAATTATTGAATCTCTTAAATCATATGGTGTTTCAAACGATAGTGCAAGAGTTTACAATATAGATGTTCCAAGTATTTACAAAATGTCATTTAATGTTAAATATTTTGATAAGGATTATGCAATTGCGCAAAACTTATTCAGTCAAGAGCAAGTGAAAAAAGAAAAAGATCTATTAGAAAAAACAGATGCTGTTGTTTCTAATGTTTCGAAAAGTTTAGATGACATTTTAAAACGTATTGATGAATTAACTAAGAGTACAAAGAAATAATATCTCAGCAATGGGATATTTTTTTATTTGCAAAATTTGATTAAAAAAAGAATAGCTATTTTTTAGCTATTCAATTACTAATTCATCTAAACAATTTTATTCTTTAAAGCAATTATTGCACCAATCATTGAGAATAATGGTCCTAAGAAAATAGAAATTATGTAAAGTACCATTACAGCTGTATTTTGTGATGAAACTCTTATAGCTCCTATGATTACAAGAATAAATCCTGTAAGTCCTGTTGCAAAAGATATAAATCCAAGAATACCAAAAACTATAAAGTATAATACCATGAATGCTGCAACATCAGAATAGTCTTTTTCATAAGTTCCATCACCTGAATCTGTTATTGTTGCAGACACACCAGCAACTGCTACAGAGAATAAGAAAATAACAACTGCAAAAACTATGCATAATAAAAGGTTTACAATTGATAAAGCTAAAATAGGTTTAGATAAATTGCTTTGTTGTTTGTTCATAATAACTGATGTTTCCTTTTTATCCTCGTTATATTTTAACAATATATCATATTAATTATATATTATTTGAGTGCGTTTAACTAATTTGATGGAATAACAGTTATTTTGTAGGTTGTTTGTGATTTGTTAATATCGATTCTTGTTGATTCAGCAGTCATTTTGTAACCTTCTGGAACTAATTTAGCCACGTCATAGTAGTAATAGTAATCAGGCAAGTTAGTTGTATTTGTGAAAATAACTTCATCATTATCATTCACAAATTCAAATGTGTATGGGATCATAGTAACAGGAGCACGTTTTTTGGTGATAGTTATATTTATAGTTTCTGTATCATCTAGAGCATAAGTGCTTTTGTTATATTCATATTCACCTGTCTTATATTCTTCAGGTAAATTCTCATCATCTACTTCAAAAAATTGAATATATTCATCAGCATCTATTGAATGCATATAGGAGTAAACAATTTCATTTTTGTATAAAAAATTAATTTTGACTTCTCTTTTAGGTATTTCGTAGTGTCTATTTGAATTTTGCACAGTAATAACGATTCTTGCTATAGTCACACCTAACCCACAGATCATTAAAAATGATGCTCAAATTATTCATATTAAGGTTTTCTTATTAATTTTCTTTTTCACATCTCTCCTGTTAGTTAATAAATTTAATTATAAAGATTTATCAGATTTTAAGTCTAAAAAATAGACTTTTTAGTCATTTTTAAAAGAATATTATGCTAAAAATTAACATATATAATATATTAATCATGAGTATATTCGATTTAAAAGCAGACTATAAACCACAAGGCGACCAACCTAAAGCAATTAAAGAATTAGCAGAGGGTGTTAAAAAAGGAATTAATGACCAAGTTCTTTTAGGAGTAACAGGCTCAGGAAAAACTTTTACAATTGCAAATGTTATTAAAGAGGTTAATAGACCTACTATTATTTTGTCTCATAATAAGACTTTAGCCAGTCAGTTATATAGTGAGCTAAAGTCGTTTTTTCCTAATAATGCAGTTGAATATTACATTAGTTACTTTGACTATTTCAGACCTGAAGCTTATGAACCAAGTACTGATGTTTATATCGAAAAGGATTCTAAAACTAATGAGCAAATTGAAATCTTAAGAATGAGTGCAATTAATTCATTAATTACACGAAAAGATGTAATTGTTGTGGCCAGTGTTTCAGCTATTTATGGAGCACTTTCTCCTGAAGTTTATAAAGATTCATTCTTTAGATTTTACAAAGGTCAAGAAATTGGGTTGAATAACTTTATCACACAACTTATCAAAATTAAATATGACAGAAATGATATAGACCAGTCTCCTGGAGATTTCACAGTTAAAGGTGACACGGTGATTGTTAGACCTGCTGATTCTGAAAATCATGCAATTAGGATTTCATTCTTTGGAGATGGAATTGAAGATATTGCAACAATAGATCCACTTACAAAAGAAGTCTCTAAAAAACATAATATCTATGTACTTTCACCTGGTGATGAATATGCTACAGATAAAACTGTTTTTGATAGGATAATTCCAAAAATTGAAGAAGAATTAGCGCAATCAATTGCGAAGTTTGTTAAAGAACAGAAAATACTTGAGTCTGCAAGATTATCTCAAAGAGTCAAAAATGATATTGATGATATGAAAGAATTTGGCACTTGCAAAGGTATAGAAAATTACTCAATGTACCTTGATGGTAGAACTTTTGGTCAAAGACCATACACAATTTTAGATTACTTCCCTGAAGATTCATTAATGCTAATTGATGAGTCACATATGTTTATTCCACAATTAGGAGCAATGTATAAAGGGGATAGATCAAGAAAAGAAAAACTTGTTGATTATGGTTTTAGATTACCATCTGCTTTTGATAACAGACCTTTAATGTTTAATGAATGAGAAACTGAATTTAAGTTTCCTAGAATTTACATTTCAGCAACACCAGGTGATTACGAACTTGAAAAAACTGAACCAAGTAATATTTCAAAACTTTATGTTCGTCCAACTGGATTAGTTGATCCTGAAATTATTATCAAACCAAAGCAAAATCAAATTGAAGACATCTATGACACCATAATAAAACAAAGAGAAACTGGTGAAAAAACAATCATTTTAACAGTGACAAAAAGAAGTGCTGAAGAATTGTCAACTTACTTAATTGAGCACGGAATTAAAGCTGCTTACATTCACTCAGAACATAACACTTTTGTAAGAAATGAAATTATTAGAAAGCTTAGAAAAGGTATTTACGAAGTTATTGTCGGAATTAATCTTTTACGTGAAGGTATCGATATACCTGAAGTTTCTAGAGTGCTAGTTTTAGATGCTGATGTAGCTGGTTTTATGCGTAATTCAAGAAGTTTAATTCAGATCACAGGCCGTGCAGCTCGTAATGCAAATGGTAAAGCAGTTTTCTATGCTGATAGAATCACCGAAGCTATGAAAATTTGTATGGATGATAACGAAGAAAAAAGACGTATTCAGCTTGCTTACAATGAAAAACATGGAATTGTACCTAGAACAATTATAAAACCTATAAGTGAACCAATTCACGGTCACGATATTACAAATGCTGTTGAAGCTATTTTAGCTAAACAAAACAAAACTAAATCGGGCGACAAAATCGATAAGAAAGCTAAGCAAGAAATTATTGATGATATTAGAAATCAAATGAATCAAGCTGCAAAAGAGCTTGATTATGAAAGAGCTATTGAGCTTAGAAATATATTATTAGAATTACAAGAAACAAAATAGAAAGGAGTATTGAATGAGTAAAGAAAATTTATTAATTATTCAAGGAGCTAGAGAAAATAACCTTAAGAATATTGATTTAACTTTACCTAAAAATAAGTTAATTGTATTTACAGGTCTTAGTGGTAGTGGTAAAAGTTCACTTGCATTCAACACAATTTATGAAGAAGGAAGAAGAAGATATGTCGATTCTCTTTCATCTTATGCAAGAATGTTTTTAGGAGGAACTAAAAAACCAGATGTTGACAAAATTGAAGGGCTAAGTCCATCAATTTCGATTGAACAAAAAACTGTTCATAATAACCCTAGATCTACTGTTGGGACAGTTACTGAAATTTATGATTATTTTAGATTACTTTTCGCAAGAATTGGTAAACCATATTGTCCTACACATAACATTGAAATTTCAACTCAGACAACTAAAGACATTTTAAATTCAATTTATGAACAAGAACCTAATTCAAGGCTTGTTATTTTAGCCCCATTAGTTGATGGAGAAAAAGGAACACACCAAAATCTCTTTGAAAAGCTTAAAAAAGAAGGTTTCTTAAGAGTTAAAGTTAACGGTATGTATATGATGCTTGATGAACCTATTGATTTGAACAAAAACAACAAGCACACTATAGAATTAGTAATTGATCGTGTTAGATTAACTGAAGAAAATTACAATAGAATTTCACAAGCTTTAGAAATAGCAACTGAATATGCAGATGGATTAATTAAGGTTGAAAATGTTGACTTAGATAAAACATTTATCTTCTCAAAAACATATTCTTGCATCTACAAAGATTTCAATATGCCTAAAATTGAAACAAGATTATTCTCGTTCAATGCTCCATATGGAATGTGTGATAACTGTAAAGGTTTAGGTCTTGAGTTTAAAGCTGACTTTGATTCAATTGTTCCTGAACCTTGAAGATCAATTAACGAAGGTGGTATTGAATATTTCCAAAATACAGTCAACACTCAAAACCTTGAATGACAAGAGTTTGATCAACTTTTAAATTACTACAATATAAATAAAAACACACCTATTGAAGATTTATGAGAAAAGGAGCTTGAAATAATTAAATATGGTTCACACGAACCTATTGCTTACACATTAGTTTCTTCATCAAATAACATCATCAGAAGAGAAAAAGAAATTGATGGTATCTTAACTAAGATTGAAAAAATGTATTATGAAACTACTTCAGATAGACGAAGAGATTACCTTAAAAAATATATGGGTTCATTCACTTGTTCAGTATGTAAGGGTTCAAGATTAAATGAATATGCATTAGCAGTTAAATTAGATAATAAAAATATTTATGATTTTATTGTTTTATCAATCGAAGATTCACTTGTAGCGGTTAATAGATTAATTGATACATTAAATGATAATGACAAGCAAATTTCATCATTAATTACAAAGGAATTAATCGACAGATTAAGCTTCCTTAAAAATGTGGGTCTTGACTATTTAACCCTTAACCGTAGCGCTGAAAGTTTAAGCGGTGGAGAAGCTCAACGTATTAGATTAGCTACTCAAATTGGTTCAAATTTAACAGGTGTTTTATATGTTTTAGATGAACCATCAATTGGATTACATCAAAAGGATAACTTAAAACTTATTGATGCACTTAGAAAAATGGTTGATATTGGGAACACATTAATTGTTGTTGAACACGATGAAGACACAATGTTTGCATCTGACTATATTGTTGATATAGGACCAGAAGCTGGATTAAATGGTGGAACAGTAGTTGCTCAAGGTACTTTAGATGAAATAGTAAAATCAAAAAATTCAATTACAGCTAAATATTTATCTGGTGAATGAAAAATCGAAGTTCCAGCAACACGTAGAGGTGGTAATGGTAAACAAGTTACTATTTATGGAGCTAGAGAAAATAACCTTAAAAATATTGATGTAACTATTCCTCTAGGTAAATTAGTTGCAGTGACTGGAGTTTCAGGATCGGGAAAAAGTACATTAGTTAATGAAATTTTAGTTAGAGGAATTCAACATTCACTTGGACTTAGTGAAGGTTTAAATCACAAGAAAGCTAAATTTAAAACTATTTCAGGCTTAAATAACATTGATAAAGTTATTGCAGTTTCTCAGTCGCCAATTGGAAAAACTCCAAGATCAAACCCTGCTACTTACACAGGTGTATTTGATGATATTAGAGAAATTTACGAAAACATTGAAGAATCAAGAATCAGAGGATATACAAAAAGCAGATTCAGTTTCAATGTGCCTGGCGGTAGATGTGAAAAATGTTCAGGAGATGGTTTCATAAAAATTGAAATGCACTTTTTACCTGATGTTTTTGTGCCTTGTGATCAATGTGATGGTCAAAGATACAATAAAGAAACACTTGAAATAAAGTACCATAACAAAAATATTTCTCAAGTTTTAGATATGAGTGTTGATGAAGCGATTGTATTTTTTGAGCACAGAAATAAGATTATTGAAAAACTTCAAATCCTACAGGACGTAGGTTTAGGTTATATTAAGCTTGGACAAATGTCGACAACTTTAAGTGGTGGAGAAGCTCAACGTGTTAAGTTGGCAACTTACTTGCAAAAGAAACCAACGGGTAAAACAGTTTATGTCCTTGATGAACCAACAACAGGATTACATACTCACGATGTTAAGAAATTAATTCATATTCTTAATAGAATTGTTGAAAATGGCGACTCAGTTATTGTCATCGAACACAACTTAGACGTAATCAAATCTTGCGATCACATTATCGATTTAGGACCTGATGGAGGAGTTCACGGAGGACAAATTGTTTCTCAAGGGACACCTGAACAAGTTGCTGTAAATCCAAGAAGTTACACAGGTCAATTTCTTAAGAAAATTTTGTAATCAAAAACTTAATTAATTTAATAAAATTAAATTACAAAATTTAAATTTCAAGGAAAATACTCAATGAATAAAGAACGTAAAAAAATTAATGTCAAGAAAATCATTGATTTCTATGATTTAAAAATCATAAATGGTGAAAATCAGGAATTGGTTTATAACGACATTTATCAACCTGCAATCAAACGTGTAGGGTTAGAATTAGCAGCTAATTATTTAAATGACAGAATTAACAAAAACGTTATTGCTTGAGGAACTGCTGAATCATCTTGATTTTTTGAAATAGGTAAAACTAAAGCTTACCAAGCTATAGAGTGTGTTATTTCACAGCAACCTCCACTTGTTATTTTGTCTAAAGGGTTTAATAAACCTGCGATTAACTGAGTTGTAGATATAGCGAACAAATATAAAGTTCCAGTTGCACTTGTTAATATGAGTACATCTTACATATCAACAAACATCGGTTCATATTTAAATAACTACTTTGGAGAAGTTACACAAGTTCACGGAACATTAGTTCTTATTGGAGGAACAGGTGTGCTTATTACTGGAGCTAGTGGAGTTGGTAAATCTGAAGCTGCTTTACAATTAATTCAGCAAGGTGCAGTTTTAATTAGCGATGATGCTGTGTTGATTAAAGATAACGGAAACATTTTTATCGGATCATCACCAGAAATTACACGTAATTTTCTTGAAATCAGAGGTATTGGTTTAGTTGATATTAAAAAACTTTATGGAGTATCAACTGTGGCCAAATCATCAATCATCGATCTTGTTATCGAACTTGTTAAACAAGATGGTAACAGTGAATTCGATAGATTAGGTGTTGATTATTTAGAATATCCAATTTTTGGACGTTCAATTAAGAAAATGCAAATACCAATCAAAGAAGGGGGTTCAGCTGCTTCATTAATTAGAGCTGCTGTTAATACTTACTTAGCTAGAAATGATGGTATGAATGTATTAGATGAAATTTATGAAAGGACACTATTAGAAAATGAATAATTCAGCATATCCTGCTTGAGTACCTGATTCTCCAATAGCAGAGGGTACTTCAACAATCTTATTTAGTATTGGTTCCTTTCAAATGCACCTTTACTCATTTATGATTATGTTAGGTTTTATCCTATCAATTCTTACTGTTTTCTTCTTCTGATATAAAGAAGGCTGAAATATAGATATCTTATTTGTGATAATTTTAATCACAGTTCCTGCTGGTATTATCGGAGCTCGTTTAGGGTTCGTTATTGAAAGACTTATTTATCAACCTGATAATCCATTCCCTAACTCGCATTGATATGCAATTTGACAAGGGGGATTAAGTATTCAAGGGGGAGTTGTTCTAGCCGCTTTCCTTGATATAGTTTACTTATACACAAAGAGAAAAGATGTTGATCTGAAAAAAGCATTTGGATACATTCTTCCAGCAGTTTTAGTAGGGCAATTTGTTGGACGTTTTGGAAACTATGCTAACCACGAGGTTTATGGAAAAATAGACTGAACAGGTGCATCAGTATTAGTATTCGGAAAATCTTTTGCTTCAAATATGTACATTTCTGACTCATTAACTGCAAGTATGGGTCTTGAAGGTGCTTACAGATATCCATTATTCTTATACGAAGGATTAGCAAACTTAATTGGGTACATTTTAATTTGTTGAGTTGTTAACTACTTTGGATTATTAAGACCAGGGTCAGGTGGAGCTTTATACTTAATTTGATACGGTATAACTCGTGCTGCAATGGAACCTTTACGTGAAGAATCATATAACCTTTATTCAGTAGTTGCGATCTTATTCATCATCGGTGGTGGATTAGCACTTATCTACTTTGAATTCTTAAGAGGAAATTTATATGTAAGAAAATTACAAAAATACAAATTTGTATTTGAACACAAAAATAAAGAAGCTTACTTAAATCACGTAAACATCACAAGTTTTAGCTACTTATTTAGTAAATTATGAACTAAAAGACCTGTAGCTTAATTTAGATATATCCAAGCAATTGGATATATTTTTATTTCCCAAATTTTGATGCTTAATCAAACTAAAATTTATTTAGCACAATTAGCAAAAACTTACTTTTTCACTTATATAACTAGCAAATTTGTATTTTTTGATAAAATCTACTCACATTTAACAATGATTTAAAAAGTTATAAAATTTAAAACTAAATAATTAGTTTTTAAGGAGAGAAGCTATGAACGAAATTTATGATCTTGTGATTATTGGTGGAGGACCTGCTGGATTAAATGCAGCTTTATATGCATCAAGAGCAAACTTGAATGTTGCATTTATCGAAAAGGGTGCTCCTGGTGGTAAATTATCATCAACTGCAAAAGTTGAAAACTGATTAGGTACATCTGAAATTGAAGGCTGAAAATTAGCTCAAGAATTCTTTGACCATGCTAAAGAATATGGAGCTAAATATCTTTATGGTACAGTTACAAAAATTAATAACTTAGATAAATATGATAAAGAAATTGTTTTATCAGATGGTTCAGTTGTTAAAGCTAAATCAGTTTTAATTGCAACTGGAATGATAAATAGAAGACCAACTTTCATACCTGAATATGATAGATTTGAACACTTTGGAATTAGTTACTGTGTCGTTTGTGATGCTCCATTATTTGGTAAAAATCCATCGGTAGTCTTAGGTGATGGAAACTCAGCTGTTGAAGAATCAATTTACTTATCTAGAATTGCTAGTGAAGTTAATTTAGTTATCAGAGATGAAACCTTTAAAGCTGATAAAGTTTTAGTTGAAGAATTATTGAAGCAACCAAATATTAAAGTGTTTAAAAATTCACAAATAGTTAAGTTACTGGGTGATAGACAACTTGAAGGAGTTGTTATTGAAAATAAAGATGGTGAGCAAACAGAACTTAAAGTTTCATCATTTTTCCCTTACATAGGATTTGAATCGTCTGCGTGATTTGCTCAGGATTTAGGAATACTAGATGAAAAAGGTTTTATTGTTACTAACGATAAAATGGAAACAAATGTTCCAGGAATTTATGCAGCAGGTGATATTAGACAAACAAAAGTTCGTCAAATAGTTACAGCAGCATCAGATGGTGCAGTAGCTGCTAGAAGCATAATTGATTATTTAAGTTAATTTGCAATTTAAAAGAAAGGAGTGATAATGCAGAGGGCACAAACTAAAAATTATGTTCCTACACATTTTAGTTTCTTTGAACTAACGAAAAACTATAGAACTGCTTCATTGCTTTCTATATTATTTGCTATTTTAGAAGTTGTAGCACAAGTGCTTATTCCATTAGCTGTTAAGAAATTAATGGATAATGGGATTCAAAAGTTAGCATTTGCAGCATTACAAAACGAAGCGTGAAATGGTATTTTAAAATATTCACTTGTTATTATTGCGCTTGCTTTGGCATCACTTGCTTTTGGTGCACTTAGTGGAATTTTCGCATCCAAAGCAGCTGCAGGACTAGGTTATAATGCTAGAGCATATGCTTATAAAAATTTAATGAGATTATCATTTAAGAACTTAGATAACTACTCAAATGGTACACTTATAACAAGACTAACAACCGATATTATTTCCATTCAGAATGCTTATTTAAACATCATTAGAATGATGCTTAGGGCACCAATTATGATTTTGGTTGCTATTTCTATTGCATTTACAATAGCACCTATATTAGCATCAATTTTGCTTGCTATTATGGTTGTGTTAGCTATATTTATCGGTTTTGTAATGTTTATGGTTTATAGAAGATATCATTTAATGCTTAAAGCTTATGATGGCTTAAACACAAAAATTGGTGAAAACTTAAATGCAATTAGAACAATTAAATCATTCGTTAAAGAACACGATGAATTGATTGATATTAAGAACTCATCAGCATTAGTTAGAAAAATTTCTATAATGACTGAAAAATGAATTAACTCAAACAGAGCTTTATTTGGGTTACTTATTTATGTTTGTTTAGTTTCATTTATTGCAGTTGCTACAAAAGATATTGTTGTGAATAAGCAAAATGCAACAATGGATTTTGGTACATTAACCTCTTTCATTGGTTATATGTTTCAAGTCTTAGTTAACTTCATTTTATTCTCTGTAGGTGTTATTAATGTAACTTCTGCTAAGGCGTCTGCTAAAAGAATTAGGGAACTTATTGAAGAAAAACCAATTTTAGTTCAAAAAGAAGATGGGTTAACAGAAGTTGCTAGTGGAAAAATTGAATTTAGAAATGTGTCTTTAAAATATAAAGAACACGCTGAATTAAATAACTTAAATAATATTAATTTAACAATTGAACCAGGTGAAACTGTTGGTATTTTAGGAAAAACAGGAGCTGGTAAATCTTCACTTATTTCACTTATACCAAGGTTATATGATGTAACTAATGGAGAAGTTTTAGTTGGTGGAGTTAATGTTAAAGATTACAATATTGAAGCGCTCAGAAATCAAGTTTCTATAGTGCTTCAAAAGAATGTTTTATTCACAGGAACAGTTGGCGAAAATATGCGTTGAGGAAATGAAGAAGCAACTGATGAAGAAATAATTGAAGCACTTAAAAAAGCATCGGCTTATGACTTTGTTTTTGATAAAGATGGCTTGAGCACTTGAGTAGAAGAATCAGGAAACAACTTTTCAGGTGGGCAAAAACAACGTCTTTCAATAGCGAGATCTATACTTAAAAAGTCAAAAATTCTTATCTTAGATGACTCAACTAGTGCAGTCGATAATAATACCGATAAGAAAATCCAGCAATCACTTAAATATGAATTAGGAGATGTAACTAAAATCATTATTGCGCAAAGAATTTCATCAATTCAGCACGCAAATAAGATTGTAATTATTAATGATGGTGAAATTTCAGGAATTGGTAAGCACGAAGAACTTTTAAAATCAAACGAATACTACAGACATTTATATGAAACACAAAATAGAGGTAGTGATGAATAAAAGAAAAACTATAAAAAGCTCAGAAGCTAAAGGTGCTCTTAAAAGAGTTATTGCACTTATCTGAGCTACAAATAAATGATATTTTATGCTCATTATTTTCGGTTTCGTTATTTCATCAGTAGTAAATGTTTTGGGTCAATCTTATTTAGGGTTAGTGCTATTCAACAAATTCTTAGTTCCATTTTTTCAATCAGGTTTCACTGAATTTGATTGAAATGGATTCAACCTTTCAATCATTATCTTAGTTAGTTTATTTTTATCAGGTGTGCTTTTTGAATTTATAGCAACAAGATTAGCAGTATTTTTAACACATACAACTATTAAAAACTTACGTGATAGCTTATATGCAAAAATGCAAACATTACCAATAAGCTACTTTGACAAGAAACTTAAAGGTGACTTAATGTCATTGTTTGTTAATGATGTTGATGTGCTTAAGCAATTCATAATGCAAACTGTACCAACAATATTTTCAAGTTTAGCAACACTTATTGTGACAACAGTGTTTATGCTTTACTACAGCTGATTTTTATCATTAATAGTATTCGCACTTGTAGGAACAACTATGTTCTTATCATCTGTTTATGCAAGGAAATCAAGTAAATTCTTTACATTAAGACAAAAACGTCTAGGTATTATTAATGGATTTATAAATGAGATGATTAATGGTGTTAAGGTTATTAAGGTCTTTAATCATCAAGAAGCTTCATTTGAAGATATGCAAAAGAGAAATAAAGAGTTCTATGAAGCTGACTACAAATCAAAAGCTTATGTAACTGTTTTATTCCCTGTATTTATGAATATTGGAAATATTAATTATGCAATTATTGCTATTATTTCTGGATTTATTTACCTTAACGGTGGTAAAGTTGGTTCATTAGATGTCGCAATCAGTGCAGGAGTTATTGTTGCTTTCTTACAATATGCAAGAAACTTTTCATTACCAATTTCTCAAATTGTTCAAGAGTTCAATACACTTGCAATGGCTGCAGCAGGTGCAAGACGTGTGTTTAATGCAATGGACAATTTATCGGAAGTTGATAAAGGTTCAATCGAAATTATCAATCATTCAGATTTACCTAAATCAAACATTATTTGATTTAATTCTTATGATAAAGAAAAATTCTTAAGCGAACCATCAAGATACTATTTCAAAATACCAATGGGTTCAATGGGATGCTTAATTAAAAGAATTAATGGTAAGTTTGATTTCAATCACGTTTATGCAGGTTATGTTGAAGGACAACCTATTATCAAAGATTTCGATTTACATATTAAACCAGGTGAAAGAGTAGCGTTTGTGGGTGCGACTGGTGCTGGAAAAACTACAATTACAAACTTAATTAATAGATTTTATGATGTATTTGGAGGTTCAATTAAACTTGATGGAATTGATATTAGACTAATTAAAAAATCTTCATTACGTAAATCACTTGGATATGTTCTTCAAGAAATTTCATTATTTACTAAATCAATAGCTGACAACATTGCTTATGGTGTTCCTGATGCAACACTTAAAGATATTAAAGAAGCTGCAAAAATTGCTAATGCAACTAGATTCATTAAACAAACTGAAGATGGGTTTAATACTATCTTAGAAAATGCAGGAGAATCACTTTCACAAGGGCAAAAACAACTTCTTTCAATTGCTAGAACAAGTATGTTAGATCCAATGATATTAGTTCTTGATGAAGCTACTTCAACAATTGATACAGAAACTGAAAGAGAAATCCAAGAGGCTATGTATGAACTTATGAAAAATAAAACTTCATTTGTTATAGCACACCGCTTAAGCACAATTAGAGATGTAGATAAAATCGTTGTTATGGATCAAGGACAAATTAAAGAAGTTGGTTCTCACGATGAGCTTATCAAATTACACGGTATCTATCACCAACTTTACACAGGTAAAATTGAACTTGATTAACACAAATCAGAATAGCTTAAATAGCTATTCTTTTTTATATAAAAAAACACCTTAGTAATTACTAAAGTGTCTATGTGCAAGTGAAATAAGTATTATTTAGCTTCTTTGATTTTGGTTCATTTAGCTACAAAATCAGGTATTGATTTGAATTCTGATAATTCAAAGAATGTTTTAGATGGAATGAAGTATTTGTAAACTTGATCAAGTTCTTTAATATTTGTATCATAGAAACCATTTTTTGGTTTAACTTGATCTCTTTTAATAATGTGGAATGTAGTAGGAATTGCAAAATCTTCAGGATCAACAAATGCTTTAGCTTGTTCTAATGATAAGTTGTAAGCTGATCTAACAAATGCAAGTGTTGATAATAGAACGGTTGATGAAGCTTGAATTCCGAAGATATGTGTTTTAGAATCGTTGTTAAATGTCTGGTTGAAGAATACTGACTTACCATAATCAGCTTTAGAGTGATCAACTGCGATAATGTTTTCTCAAGAAACTGAAGAGTCAAGAATAATTGCTTTATTGTTATCTCCAAATAATGTTCTAATGTACTCGATTGATTCATCTTTTGAATAAACTGGGTGCATTTTATACATATAGTTGTATTCAGATTCAGGATATTTAATTTTTATAGCATTAATGAAACTTATAATTTCTTCTCTATTTTCAGTAAGTTCTTTAATTCTTCATTTTCCATATAATGGATCAGTTTCAACTTTTGTTTCGTATTTTCTAAATAATGATGAACCCATAAATACTAAGTTCTTCTTAGATGAATCATAATGTTCTTTTCCATGAATTACAAAGTCGAGAGCATTACGAACCTCTAATCTATTTAGTTTTTCATATTCAGTAATTGCTTTTTCCATTTCTAATTTATCATTTTTGAAAACTTGTGAATAATCAGTTGGATAATCTTTGATTGATAATGATAAATTAGCCTTGTCTAAAGTTCTAAGTTCCTTGTTGAAATATTCAATGTATGAACCATCAAAGTTGTAAAGTTTAACTTTGTCTGTTAATTGGAAGTAGTATCTATAGTCAATTGTTTGTTTTTGAGTTCTTTGCATTTCTTCAAATGAAGCTGCGATTTCATCTTTTGAAAGATTGCTTGAAGTTCTGTTAGCTCAACTTTGATATGAAGTCTCAACAAATTTATAAGGTTGTGCATTTCCATCTGATAAAAGTACTATTTTATTAGCGTGTTCTAGAACATAATTTCTAACTTCTGCTGGTAATGATGGGAATGAAATGTCCGGAATGTAGAAGTCGAATTTATTTACACCTGCATCTTTATATGGTTTTAGGTAAGTTAATAATTCTTTTAATGTTCTCGGAAATACATTGTATTTTTCGTTAGCATCATCATTTAATGATGGATTCATATCTTTTAATTGTGATGCAACCATTAATTTACCATTACCAATGTTGTATTGACCTGGTGTTTGTAAAACGTCTCCATATTTTTGCAATAAATAGTCAAAATTAAATCTTTGAGTCCCTGTGTTTGCCTTATCATAAACTGAATTGTCTATTAAAAATAGTACATCATTAAGTGAATCTTGATTTCTATTTTTGTAGTTTAATTCACCTAACATTAACATAAATGCAGAGTTGAAATATTGAGCTGCATTTCTAGACATAAACACAGTTGGAACTGAGTTTTCAGCTGAATCAATAATCTCGTTAAAGAATTGTTGATATCTTGGATTAAGTGGCTGAGCTTTAATATTTTTAAGAAAACCTTTAATTAAAATTTCTTTTGAATATGTAAGTTTACTATCTTCTTTTGATTCAAGTAAAACAGTGATTTTTAATGTTCCTTTATCATCGTCAGTTTGTGAAACTGAAATAGTTTTATAAATTACAAGCTCATCTGTTGATGGATTAATAGTTACATATTGACTAAGATTTTCTGTGTTTATAACAGATGGTTTTACATAACTATTAACAACATTATATGTAACATTAGTCTTTGCTAATGGATTTTTTGTATAGCTTGGTGCTGCTGCACAACCTGCGCTGGTTGCAACAAGAGCAGTTAAAGGTGCGCTTGATAATATAAATAAATTTTTTAAATTTTTTATTAATCTTTTTTGTTTCATAATTAAATAATACAACTTTTAAAGTAATATGTCAAATTTCGCGTTTCGCTGAAACCATAGTCAGCAAGTCCTAAAAAAAAAAAAAAAAAATAAGGTTCATAAAAGTGCAAAATTTCGTTATTTTGCTTATTTTTTACAAATTTAGATAAACAAAAAACTACCACAATTTCTTGTGATAGTCAACTATCAAATTGAATTAGTTAGCTTCTTCAGTAATGTATTTTTCAACATCTTTTAAGTGAATACTGAAGAAACTTGTAATTCCACGTGTTTGCATTGTTGCAGCAAATAATGAGTCAACTCTTTGCATTGTTCCTGTTCTGTGTGTGATAACAATGAATTGAGTTTGTTTCTTAAGTTCTTGTAAGTATTCTGCATATCTAACAACGTTAGCTTCATCAAGCGCAGCTTCAACCTCATCAAGAATACATAATGGAAGAGGTCTAGCTCTTAAGATGGCAAATAATAATGAGATAGCAATAAGTGCTTTTTCTCCCCCTGAGAATAATTTAAGGTTTTTAACACTTTTTCCAGGAGGTTGAGCAAAGATGCTAATTCCTGATTCTAAAATATTATTAGGTTCAACGAATCTAACTTCAGCAGCTCCTCCACCGAACATAGATTTGAATACGTTGTTGAATTCTTGGTTAACATCGTGAACAACATTTGTAAGTCTTGTAACAATGATTTTGTCAAGTTCAGCAATAGCTTGGTATAAAGTGTCTCTTGTTTGAACTAATTCATCTCTGTTAGCTACTAATGTGTCATATCTGTTTTCAACTTCTTCAAGTTGTTCGATAGATTCTAAGTTAACATTACCAAGTTCAGCAATTTGTTGTCTTAATTCTTCAACAAATTCTTTTGCTTTTTCATAAGAAATTTCTAAAACAAAGTTTTGATCAGCGTATTCAACTGTCATATGGTAAACGTTAGCTAATCTGTTTGTATATTCAGTGAAAATCTTGAATGATTCAGATTTGTTAATCATTTTGCTGCTGTAACCTTTATTTAAGGCATTTTGAGAATCTTGAGCATCTGATAATTTAGTGTTGTAAAGTGATAATGCTTCATCTCAAGATTGATATAAGTTTTTAGCAACTGCAAGCTCATTTTTAACAACGATAAGTTTTGCTTGTAATTTGTTTCTTTCAATAACTGTTTCAGAGTTTTCAAAATCATCAAGTGATAATGAAGAAGCATCAACTTTTCCTTTTAAGTTTGTAACTTCTTCACGTTTTTGTTTGATTGAATTTTCTAAGTTGTGAATTTCTAATTCAGTACTTCTGCTCTTTTGGATTAATTGGTTACGTCTAAATGATAATTGTTCAATTTGTTGTTCATTTTTCTTAATCATTGGTTCAATACCAGCGATTTTGTTTTCAAGGTTAGCAATTTTTTCATCAATACCTAAGACGTTATCACTTTCTTGAGCAGTTCCCCCAACGATAACCCCTCCAACACGGATGATGTCACCATCAAGAGTTACAATCATATATTTTTTCTCAAGAAGGTTTGAAATTGCGTTAGCTGATTTAATATCATCAACTACTACAACGTTCCCTAATAAGAATTTAACTAAAACTGAATATTGTGGATCTGCATCAACTAAATCTGAAGCAAGAGCAACAAATCCAGGGTGTCCTGTAACTGCTAATAAATAGTCGTCACGAACAAATTTTTCTTGGATAGATGTAAGAGGAATAAATGTTGCTCTACCACCATTGTTTTGTTTAAGGAATTCAACTGCTTTAACAGCTGTGTTTGGAATGTCAACAACAATGTGTTGTGCAGCGTGAGTTAAAACAGTTTCAATAGCTGTGATGTATTCTGGTTTAACTTTAATTAAATCTCTAACAAGTCCTTTAACACCTTTGAAAGACATTTTGTTTTCCATAATTGTTTTAGGACCTTTGAAAAGGTTTAATTTAGATTCTTTAGTTCTGTATAAAGATTGTAAAGTCGTTTTTGCAGAAATTAAGTTGTCTCTATGGTTTTGGTTAGCAATTCTTAAATTGTTTACTAAGTTTGTATCTTCTTCAATTTGTTTTCTAGTTTCTTCAAATTGAGCTTTAAGTTCACCATAAGTATGTGTGTTGTAAAGTAATTCAGCTTCAAGCCTTTTAATTGCACTTGCATACGATTTGATAGCTTCATCATTATCAACTGTTACTTGTCCACTTGTGATTAAGTTAATTTTTGCAAATTGTTGATCAATTGTTGAGTTTAATGAGTTTAATCTTGAAGCCATACCATTGTATGTTCCTTCAAGTTCATCAACTTGTTGTCTTGCTTTTTCTTTTTCAACTTTTGCGTTTTTAATTTCGATTTGTAAACTAGCAATTTCTTCTTTGTATTTTTGCATTGTTTCGTCTACACCACGAAGTTCTTCGTCTAATTCTTCGTAAATTCTTTTATTTTCTTTTATTCCCTTAGCTAAGAATGGAATTTCAACTTTTTTAAGAGCTTCTGCTTTATCTCTGTAGATTAAAGCTTTTTCAGCTTGTTTTCTTAATGGTCCAAGTTGTTTTTCAAGCTCTGAAATTCTAGGCTCAAGTTGATTCATTGAATCTTCAGCGCTTTTAAGCATTCTTTCTGATTCAGTTTTCTTGAATTTAAATTTAGAAACTCCAGCAGCTTCTTCGAAAATTCCACGTCTATCTTCGTCAGATGCTTCAGCAATGTCTGAAACAGTTCCTTGAGAAATAATAGCTAATGAGCTTTTCCCAATACCTGTTTCCATTGCAATACTTTTAATATCTTTGTATCTGCAAGGTTGCCCGTTCATATAGTAGTTGTTTACACCTTTACCACGTTGTAATTCACGTGTGATTGTTACAACTTCATCATGAATTGAGTTATTTGAGTTTTTGTTATCAAAAGTTAATGTAACTCTTGCAAAGTCCATTGGTTTAGCTGTTTTAGAACCAGCAAAGATAACGTCTTGCATTGAGTCTCCACGAAGTTCTTTAGAACTTTGTTCTCCTAAAACTCATTTAATAGCATCGTTGATGTTACTTTTACCAGAACCGTTTGGTCCGATAATACCGGCAACACCTCCATCAAAACGTAAGATTACAGGTTCAGCAAATGATTTAAAACCATGTGCTTCGATTTTTACTAATTTCATTATTGCACCTCAATTTTATCTTTAAGCTTTTGTAGTGCATCAATAGCAGCATTAGTTTCAGCCTCTTTTTTGCTTAAACCAACACCTTCACCATAAATAACACCATCGTGTTTAGCTTTTGCTAAAAAGCGTTTATCACTGAGTTGATCAGTTTGATATGTGATACTTTCCTTTGTCATACTTTGAAAATATTCTTGTAGTTGTCCTTTAGGATCTTTATTTTCATCATTGTGTACCGAGTCAATGATAGGAGATATATGTTTGATTATGAATTGTGAAGCTTTTTCAAATCCTTGATCTAAAAATATAGCTGCTATCATTGCTTCGAATACGTCTGCTTGAACTTTTGGTGAATTAATCACTGATTCACGCATTTTTCCAGGTCCAGTTCTTAAGATTTTTAAAAGACCTAATTCGTTAGATATTTTAGCAAGTGCTTCTGTTCTAACTGCAGTTGATCTTAATCTGGTTGCGTGACCTTGTGATAATTCAGGATACTTTCTGAATATGTAGTTTGAACTAACAAATTGTAGAAGTGAGTCTCCTAAAAATTCAAGTCTTTCATAGTTGTCATCTTTATCTCTATTAAAAGATGAATGTGTAATTGCTAATAGATAATAGTCTGTTCTAATTGGTTGAATATTATTTATTTCAAAAAAGCTTTTAAGTGAATTAACCATATTATTCTTCACTTTCTAAATTATCAACTTGAATTGAATCTGATAATGTTTGCAATTTTTCTAATAAGTTATTTTCAAGAGCTTCTTGAATTGATAATAATGCACTGTAGTAAGCTTTTGCATCAGATGAACCGTGAGCTTTAATTGCTAGTCCATTAACACCAAGTACTCAAGCAGAACCAACTGAACGGTAGTCAAGTGATTTACCAACATTTTTAAATGCGCCTTTTAAAAGTAAATAACCAATTTTGTATTTTAATTTAGTTAATATTTGACCTTTAAGTGCTTTTGAAAATGCGCCAATTGCTCCTTCATAACTTTTAAGCATTGTGTTACCTGCATAACCATCTATAACAGCTACATCAATGTTTCCATTAAATAATTCTCTTGATTCAACAAATCCAACATAGTTAATATCATTTAATGTTTTCAAATATTCGTGAGCTTGTTTAGTTGATGTAGGACCTTTGTAATCTTCAGTTCCAATGTTAATAAGAGAAACTTTAGGTTCTGCTACTTTAAACATTGTTTTATAGAACAATGAAGCAAGCATAGCTCATTCAACTAAATATTGAGCTTTTGTTTCTAAGTTAGCACCTACATCTAAAAATAGCAATTTGCTACCTAAAATAGATGTAGCAACTGGCATAAATGCTGGCCTAGAAATGTTTTGTAATCTTTTTAATTTAAGTGTTAATGTTGAGATATAAACTCCACTATCTCCACTTGATAAAACTGCATTAGCTTCATTGTTTATAACTTTACTAATCGCAAGATTCATTGATGTATCTTCGTTCATTGATTTTCTAATGTTCTTAGGTTCACTAGGAACATTTTTGTTTTCAATAAGTAAGATATTTTCAGGAAGTTTTGTTTTATCAATATTTGAAATATCACCAATTAATTGAATTTGTGTACCAGGGAATTTAAGAGCAAATTTGCTAGCAGCTTCAACTGCTGCACTTGGACCATTATCATTTCCGTTTATGTCAAAAGCAATTTTGAATTTATAGTCTTTCATTATTCAACTCCAATGATGAATTGATATGTAGGTTGATTACCTTCAATAATTTCAACTTCAATATCGTAGTTTGATTCAATGAAATTAAGAATTTCTTCAGCTTCATCAAGTGAGCTTTCATCACCGTAGTAAATTGTGACCAATTCTTTATCTTCTGTAATTGCTTTTTTAACTATTTTTTTAGCAGCATCTAAAAGTTTTGATGAACTTGCAGTGATTTTTCCATTGATGATAGATAAATAATCACCATCTTTAATTTGAACACCATTTAATTTTGTGTTTCTAATTGCTTTTGTAATTTCACCAGTAGTTACATTAGCAATTGCGTCATTCATCATTTCAACATTCTCTTCAACTGAAGATTCATGGTTGAAATTAAGCATAGCTGTTATTCCTTGGATTTGTGTTTTTGTAGGAATAATAATAACGTTTTTGTCTTGGATAACTTGCGCTACTTGTTGTGCAACAAGTATGATGTTTGAATTGTTTGTAAGAATAAATACTGAATCTGAATTTACATTATTAACTGCATTTATCAAGTCTTGAGCTGATGGGTTTTGTGTTTGTCCACTTTCAACAACAAAGTCACAACCTAAATCTTTCATTCTTGCGACTATACCTGAACCTAAGTTGCATGAGATAATTCCACAAGGTGTTCTACTTTCTTCACTATGTTGTAATTGTGACTCTTTAAGTTTTTCAGCATTAGCTTTTGAATAATTAGCTTGAAGTGTCATATTTTCTGATTTGATTTTGATAAATTCACCATATTGTTGAGCAAAGTTTAACATATCACCAGGTTTAACTGTGTGTCCGTGAACTTTAAGGATATTGTCGTCAGAAACAACAACAAGTGAGTTAGCTAATTTTTCAAGTTTTGCAACAAAGTTTGCTTTCTTGAATTTAGCTGGTTCAGTTAAATCGATAAGAACTTCTGTACAGTAACCAAATTCTCCTTCATAAACTTCGCTATCACCAATAAAGTTTGTGACTTCATCTGAATTATCTTTAAGTTCAACTGGTCTATCGTGAAGAGCTTCATTCATTCCTCAGAAAATTGTGTAAAGACCTTCACCACCACTATCGGTAACTCCAACTTCTCTTAAGTTCTTAAGTTTGTTAGGTGTTTCGTCACAACTTTTCCGTGCAAACGCAACAACTTCTTCAAAGAATACTGAATAGTGAATGTCTTTGCCATCGAATTCTTTTTTAAGATTTTCGGTTGTTTCTCTAATAACTGTAAGAATTGTTCCCTCAACAGGTTTAAAAACT
This sequence comes from Mycoplasma sp. 4463, assembly GCF_048381515.1. Classification (NCBI taxonomy): domain Bacteria; kingdom Bacillati; phylum Mycoplasmatota; class Mollicutes; order Mycoplasmatales; family Mycoplasmataceae; genus Mycoplasma; species Mycoplasma sp. 4463. The sequence continues at coordinate 10,429 of NZ_JBLWID010000001.1, read as the reverse complement.
GATTTGTAAGCAATTTCAGTCGCTTTCTCAAAAGCTTGGATTAAATCTTGAGTATTTAATTCAACTTTGCCATCTGTACCTAAAGCAAATCCTTTGAAAATTTGTGAAAGGATAACACCAGAGTTTCCTCTAGCTTCATAAATCATATTTGTTGAAACTTTTTTAGTAATAGCATATACTGGTTCATTTTGAGCTTTTTCTAAATCAGGTATAGCAGCTGCTATTGTTGAAGACATATTTGTTCCAGTATCTCCATCAGGAACAGGGAACACATTTAACGCATCGATTTTGTTTTTTGCATTAACTAATGCTTTAGCTCCTGATAAAAATGCTTTAGCTAACTCGGAACCATTCAGGATATTTCTTTTATCTACTTTCTTACTTTTACTCATTGGTTACTCCCTTGACAATGATAATTAGTTTATTGAATTTAAATTTCTTAGTTTTTAATTTCATTTCCATAATTTTGTAAATTTGTGAAATGATGAATTTAATTGGTGTCCCATCAAAAACAGTAATTGCTGCTTTAATTTCAACACGTGAATTTTCAGTTAATAAAACCTCAATGTTTTCAAAATATTCTTCAGGATTTAATCTGACAATTGTGTCAGGTTCACAATTGATATCTAAAGTTGGTTCATGTAAGAATCTTACACCTGGAACTTTAGAAATTGAATCAATGAACATTTGTTTAATTTGCAATGTATCCATCCAAAACCTCCGTGTTTGATAAAGTATATATATTTTACCCTAATTTATTTTTATAAATATATAATATTTATACACTCTAATAAGCGGTGAAATTATGGCTGAAACAATCAAAAACGCAATAGTTTTAAACTTACACGAAATATCAGACGATGAGCATATTGTCAGTTTTTTCACTGCTTTTGGGAGATTAGATTTAGTTGCTAGAGGTCTAAATAATGCACATTCAAAAAATAGAAGTAACTTAATAGTTGGTTCAATTGTTGAAATTGAATATTTTGCTTCAAGAACACAAAATAAGTATGGAAGATTAAAAAAATCAAGCACAATAAAATTACTTGATATTACTAATTTAAATAATATTAAGCTACTTAATAGTTTGAACTTTTTATTCCAAAATATAAGAACTAGAAATCATTTATTTGCTGAATACAATAGACATTTTGATAGTTTTAATAATGTACCTTGAACTAAAGTTTCGACATACTTTTATGCACACTCATTACTATACTTTGGTATTGATTTATCATTTAATTCTTGCAAAAGATGTGGAAGAATTAAGGACTTTATTTCTTTTGATTTTAATTTAGGTTTTATTTGTCAAAATCACGATATTACCCAAAGACTTGATGTTTCAGTTTTACAAGCTATATGATATTCATTTCACGACTTTTGCGCCTATGTCAATGATGTAAACAGTGAAATTAACAAGCTTATTTTTATTGAATATAAGAAGCAAATAATTAATCATTTAAATATTAGCAAATAACTGAGTTTTATGCTAAAATAATAAAACTATGGGTAAAAGAGATTATTATGAAATTTTAGGTGTTTCAAAAACAGCTACTGAACAAGAAATTAAAACAGCTTACAGAAGTTTAGCTAAAAAATATCACCCAGATAAATTGAAAGATGGAACTTCTGATGAAAAAATGAAAGAATTAAATGAAGCTTATTCAATTCTTTCAGACCCTGAGAAAAGAAAAGTTTATGACCAATACGGACACGATGCCGCTAATGGAAGAGCAGGAGCAAACCCAGGAGGTGGAAACTACTATGGTGGTGGATTCGGTGGTGCACAAGGCTTTTCTGAAGATTTTCAAGATATTTTTGAAAACATTTTCGGTGGATTTGGAGGAAGAAGACAAAGAAGTTCACAAGGTTCATACCAACAAAGAGGGGATGATTATAGAACTAATATAAACATTTCATTTATGGATGCTCTTAAAGGAAAAACAATTAAAGAGAAATTAGATAAATGAGAAATGTGTATGTTCTGTACAGGGACTGGAGCAGAAAATCCAAATGATTTACAAACATGTAGTTCATGTAATGGAGTAGGACACAAAAGAAGAGTTGTTAATAGTTTCTTTGGTCAACAAGTTCAACAGGTTGTTTGTGAAACATGTCATGGAAAAGGTAAAGTTACTGTTTCAAAATGTAAAAAGTGTCGTGGTGAAGGTTACTCAGCTATCCAAAAAACTGTTTCTATTAAAATAGAGGAAGGGACAGTTTCAGGAACAAGATTAAAAGTTGCTGGATATGGTGGTTTAGGTAAAAATGGTGGAACACCGGGAGACTTATACATTACAGTTAATGTGCTACCTCATAAATATTATGAAAGAGATGGAATGGATATTGAAATGGACTTTCCAGTTTCATTCATTGATATTATGTTAGAAAACACAGTTGACGTCCCAACTCCTTGAGGGAATGTAAAAATTAAAATGAAGAAAACCTACACAAACTCAAAAGTGATTAAGGTTCCTAAAAAAGGAGTTCACTTCAGAGGTATGGAAGGTGATTTAAGATTACATTTAGAAGTTATTATTCCTGATTTAGATAGAAAAAATAAAAAAGAAGTTTTAGCTGCATTACAAAATGTAAGTGATTCATCAAATCAAGATTTTGTTCAAGCAGTTGAAAAAGCTAACAAATAATTTTTTTACCTAACTCTAGTAGTTAGGTTTTAATTTAACAATTAATTTTAGTTAGTTTATTAAATTAAATTATAATTAATTTAATTTATGTATAAGAACGAGTTAATTATCAAGAAATCGGAATTTATTGGTTATTTATATCCAGTTTCTTCAAAAGAAGAAGTTAACCAAATTCTAAAGGATCTTAAAGAACAATATAAAGATGCAAGACATATTTGTTATGCATATTTATCAAATTCAAATGGTGCTGAAACAGGTGGATTTTCAGATGATAAAGAACCTAGTGGAACAGCTGGTAAGCCTATGTTTGAATTAATTAGACTAACAAAAGCGCAAAATGTTTTAGTTGCAGTTGTTAGATATTTTGGTGGAACAAAATTAGGAGCTGGACCACTTAAAAAAGCTTACAGGCAATCAGCTTCAACAGTAATTAACTTATATTTAAAAGATAATCAAGGTAAGGAGAAATAAAAAATGATTAAAGTAATTAAAGAACTTAAAAAAGATTTTTTAGTTTTAAAAGCGGCTTATGAAAATAAAGATTTTCCTTCTTATGTAGCTACTAAAAATGGAAAAATTACAGACAAGTTAAGTGAAAATGTTTCATACATTTACATTGATAAAAAACATCAATCATTTGATAAATTAGCAGCTTTATTTGAGAATTTAGCAACTTCAGTTAATAGGGATTATCAAGTTGATGTTGAATCATTTGTTTTAAATAATGATGTTTTAAAAACATTCAGAATTATTTACTCAAAATTATTATTTGGACAAGTGAAATTATTCAAAAAATCAATTGAAGAAGATAAAGAAAAATTCAAAAACATCTATGTGTATGTGAGAAACGAAAATGTTTCAACAAAATTAGTTAAGAAAATTGAAGTAGTTGCAAAAGCAATTAATGATGTTAGAAATCTTCAAATTAAACCAGAAAACTTCTTAAACTCAGAAATGTTAGCTAGTGAGATTACAAATGATTTTTCAGGAATTGAAGGTCTTGAATTAACAGTTTTAACTAAAAAAGAAATTGAACAATTAAATATGGGTCTTTTATTATCTGTTAATAAAGGAAGCGTTCATGAACCAAGAGTTGTGATTGTATCTTATAAAGGAAACAAAAAATCAAAAGAACATATTTCTATTGTCGGAAAAGGTATCACATTTGACACTGGTGGAGTTAATACAAAAGGATATCATATGGAAGGTATGAAATATGATATGTCTGGTTCAGTAATTGCAGCTTATGCAGTTAAAGCTTTAGCTCAATTAAAAGCCAATGTTAATGTTTCTGCTGTTATGTGTATTACAGATAACAGAATTAACAATGATGCTTCATTACCAGAAAACGTTTACCAATCTATGTCAGGTAAATGAGTTGAAGTAGTTGACACAGATGCTGAAGGAAGATTAGTTTTAGCTGATGGAATTTTCTATGCAGCTGACAAATTAAAACCAACAACAATCATTGATGTTGCAACATTAACAGGTTCAATGTTAACTGCATTAGGAAATACTTTCACAGGAATCTGATCAACAAATGATTCAAAATGAGATGACTTTTTAGCAGCTTCTAAAGAAGCGAACGAAAAAGTTTGAAGAATGCCTTTACACGAAGATTATAATAAAGGTAACAAGGGTTCAAAAGTTGCTGACTTAGCTAACTGAAGTTCAAAAGTTAGACCAGATTCATCACAAGCAGCAATGTTCTTAAAAGAATTCACTAAAGATATTGATTTCATTCACTGTGATGTTGCTGGTACTGCAGATGTTCAAGGCGAACCACAAGGTGCATTAGTTGCGACATTAGTTGAATATGCATTATTAAATGAAAATAAGTAATATAATTTACTTACTTATTTAGAAACTTTAATATTTATAAAATATTAAATAGCTCACTTATATTTGTATGAAAGGAAATTATGATTAAAACAGTTGATAAAGTTAGAAATAACTCAATGCTTTTAAAAGGAGTTTATAAAAATGATGAAAACTTACCATCAACATTAATTCAAAAAAATAATGTTGTAACAGAATACTTTGATAAAAATGAAGCTCTTGTATTTATGGGAGAAAAAGATAAATTATCTTTTGATTCAGTAGCTAAATTTGCAAAAGGATTCTTTACAAATCAAGGTAGAGATGTTCAAGTTGATTTAGATTCATTTGTAACAGAAAGAGTTACATTAGCACAAGTTGTTAAAGCTTTTGTTGAAGCTTACAACTATGTAAATGCTGATTTATATTCAGCTAAAACAACTAAAAAACATGAAAAATTTGCAATTTCTTTATTATCAGTTAAAGATGAAAATGAATATGCAGATGCATTAAAACAAGCAGTTGTATTATCAGAAGCTGTTAACTTCGCAAGAAACTTACAAGTGACACCACCAAACATTTGTAACTCAGAATGATTAGCAGAAGTTGTTAGAAAAGACTTAGAACAATACTCAAACTTAAAAGTTACAGTTCTTAACAAAAAACAAATTGAAGAGCAAAAAATGGGACTTTTACTTTCAGTTAACCGTGGAAGTATGTTTGAACCAAGAGTTGTTGTTATTGAATACAACGGGAACCCTGAATCAAACGAAAAAACAGTTTATGTAGGTAAAGGAATTACATTTGACTCAGGTGGATACAACATTAAAACAGGTAGAAACATGTTAGGTATGAAATTTGACATGTCAGGTTCTGTGTTTGTTGCTTCAGCTCTTAAAGCTATTGCTCAATTAAAACCAAAAACAAATGTTGCTGCAATTATGTGTATTACAGACAACAGAGTTAATGGGGATGCTTCATTACCTGATTCAGTTTGAACATCAATGAATGGTAAAACAGTTGAAATTAACAACACAGATGCTGAAGGTAGATTAGTTATGGCTGATGGATTAACATACGCTGTAAGAAACTTAAAAGCTACAAGATTAGTTGATGTTGCTACATTAACAGGTGCTATTTTAGTAGCATTAGGACAAACATACACAGGTGCATGAGCTACTACAGATGCTGCTTGAGAAGAATTATTAAAGGCTGCTAAAGAGCAAAATGAATTAGTATGAAGAATGCCTCTTGATGAAGCTTTTGCTAAAGAAATTAGAAACTCAGTAGTTGCCGACCTTAAGAACACTGACTTAAGCGGTATTGGTGGAGGTTCATCATCAGCTGCTATGTTCTTAAAAGAATTCACAGAAGATGTTGAATACATTCACTTAGATGTTGCAGGAACAGCTGATATTGCTTCAAGACCTACAGGTGTAATGGTAAAAACATTAACACAATTAGCTCTTGATTCATCTAAATAAAAAGCCTCAAAAAAGTTATATAAAAATACAAATATCACTTGCTAAATAGGATATTTGTATTTTTTGTACTAATTTTTAAGATTGAAAAATATATTATTTTACTTAATTCAATAAGTAAAAGATTTATTAGCACTTTTATTTTGTTTACTTGCTAAATATAACTTTTTACCATCTTGAAAGACTAAAATGCAAATGAAGAAGAAAATTACTAGTGATAATATTGTGCAAGCAGTAAAACCAATTAGAGGTATAGAAATATAAATTCTCTTTGGATATCCGACAGAAATGAATATAAATTGAAAAACTATACCTGTTATAAAAATTGGAACAAGAATGATATATGTGCATATAAATGGAATAAATTTCATTTTATATGCAAATGAATATTCAATCTTTATATTTTCACACAAGAATGGAAATAAACTCGTAAATCAACTATTTTTATTAACTCTTCTTAAGTATGTAACATTATGTATTATTAAAAATATACAAATAAAATATGTGGTGATGTAGTGTGCTGCAAAAATTAGGTAAGCACCGTCTCCAATGCATTTAGGAATATAATCAGGTACTTCTATTGCAAGACCTGGTATATTTGACAATCTTACAGAAGATAAATCTACAGCATAAATCGGTAAGGCAACCACAAGAGAAAATAAGAAAATTAAATATGCACTTAAAGTTGAAAATTTTAACCAGTTTTTTCTTAACTTTATTTTAAAGTTCCTTTCTTTAGGATTAAATTATTAATTGATTATACGTGTTTTTTAAACAGCTTTATTTAGTAAAAGCCTTTTTACTTGTTAAATATAATTTTTTACCATCTTGAAAGACTAAAATGCAAATGAAGAATAAAATTACTAGCGATAATATTGTGGAAGTAGTTCAAGAAATAATAGGTGTGTAAATACGGCGAAGTAAAAGATATCCAAGAGAATTTGATATAAATTGAAAAACTATACCTGTTATAAAAATAGGAACAACAATTATATATGTGCATATAAATGTAATAAATTTCATTTTATATGCAAATGAATATTGAATCTTTATATTTTCACACAAGAAAGGAAAGAAACTTGTAAATCAATTATTTTTGTTAACTTTTCTTAAGTAAATAACATTATGTATTATTATAAATATACAGATAAAATATGTGATTAAATAGTCTTCGAGAAACATTAGATAAGCTCTATATCCAATGGATTTAGGGATATAAGGAGGTACATCTATCGCCAGACCTGGTACATCTGATCATTTTATTCGATATATGTCTACAGCATAAATAGGTAAAGCAACCACAAGAGAAAATAATAAAATTAAATATACACTTAAAGTTGAAAATTTTAATCAGTTTTTTCTTAACATTATTTTAAGGGTTCTTTCTTTAAGATTAAATTATTAATTTCTTCACCTGTATATAATTTATCTTTATATTTAAATAGTCTTGGTTGTTTTCTAGCATTTTTCGGTTTTAAATTTTGTATAGTGAAATAGTAAGAACCTAAAGCACCATTATAGTATGAGTATAAAATTGTATTCTTTATTTCTTGTCCTCAACACATAGAACCTAAAAACATATCTGAATTATCATCATAACCATACATTAAATATGCATGGTCCGGTCAACCGTTGGAATGAGTATAAGGCGCTATTCCTAAAATGACAGAAATACCCTTTTTAACATTCTCTCAAGCTTTATAGTATCCACCAAACTTTCCATAATTGTCTCATGAGCTTTTTTCGTTTTTATTAAATCTGTCAAACGCAAGTCGATAGTAATTAGGTGTCATTAAATTTATTTGTTTATCAGCAAGTTGATACAAATGGTAGGTTAAAGATTTTTTATAGTCTTTATATTGAACATTATCTTCGTGATAATAAGAGTATTTATATTTAAACACTGGAGAAGTGTGCTCTCAATGTCTGATATTATTTTGAGGAGCTTCTTTGATAAATTTGTCATACTGATCCTGTGTAAAAACAGTTCCATCTACAAATAAATGATTGTAAAGTAGTAATTGACTAAGCGCAACATATTCACATAAACCTGCTTTATCATCATTAGTCACTCCATCAGGGAATAAATCTACGTATCCAGCAGATTCATAATTATTCCTTGTTGCAAATCATCATGCATATGGTACTGTTGAACTTACATTAAAATGTCCATCGTAATTATAGTTAGTTCTATTTAAGTAATAATCTACTCAAGGTTTTGTTTTTGTCTTGGATTTTGAGTATCTGATTTCCTTTTCACGTTTTGATATTTGATTTTGTTTAAATTCTTCTACTTTATGTAGTTCATCTAGCTTGTATACACTCAATAAATCACTTTTTGAGATTTTCTTATCACTATATATACTCTCGTATGTGTCTCCATCCTTTTGTATAAGTAACCCAAATCAACGATCATATATTATTTCTGAATTTAATCATTCATCTTTTATTGTTTCATAATGAATTTCGTTTGATGTATAAATATTTGCATTTACAACTGAAAACATTTCATCTGTAGCGATAAGTAAAAAGCTATTATTTTGAATGTCTTTTATTTCCTTAACAATTTTAAATTTTTGAGTTTTACCGCTTAATCTAGATAAACGTGCAATTTCAGAATCTACTAAAAATTGCTTCATTTCATTTTCGTCTTTTTGTTTTGGATCAACATTATTATTTATAGATGCCGAAACAGTTGGTAGCGCTATAACTCCTGTAGTGAAGATGCTTAAAATTAATTTTGCATTTTTCATAATATATCTCCTTACTTTTATTATATTCTTTTTAAGTAAAATAAAATAAATTATTGAAAATATTTAACTTATTTTTGATACTTACTATAGAAATGCAACTAAAATGGTTTTAGTTTTTATTTAGCTTTTTTGAGCTTAAATTTCTTTGAATATCAGATATAAGATTCCTTTTTTCATCTCGAATGAATAAATGAATGTATAATTAAATACCATACATTAATGAGGGGTATTATGTTAATATTTAGAAGCTTAAATGCTAACTTATGAAAATATATAAGTAGTATTTCATTATCATCAATCGGGTCAGAAGCATTTAAATTAGCTTCTAGTTTATATATTTACAAAATAACTGGTGATTTCTGATTAGTTACATTGTTGTACTTATTAGTACAATTACCATCGTTAATCATTTATGCAATCTCATCAAAACTTGTTAAGTTACTACCTGATAGAGTTGCTCTTCTTATTTGTGATATTGCTAGTTCAATATTGTTGATAATACCTTTAGGAACCTACTTTGCATTTATCAATAATTTATCTACACATACGTTTTCAATTATTTTAATTGTGACAAGTACACTTTTAGGAACTGTCCATTCCTATAGATTTATACACCTTAAGAATATTCTTTACTTTTTAGCAAAAGATAAAAATGAGTTAAATAAATTCAACATCGGTAACTCATTTGCCATATCAATTGGATTAGTTTTATCTCCAATATTGTCACTTCTGCTTTATAAGTATTTACCTTTTTATTCTTTAGTTATTTTCAATATGTTAACTTACATATTATCTGGTTTACTTTATTGAAGTTTAAAAACTAAATCAGAAATGACTGTTTTTATGGATAAAACAAAAGCAAATGATGGATCATATAAGATTTTAAGTTCTAAATTTAAGTTATTTTCATGAATATTCATATTATCTTCATCCTTAGTAGTTGGAATATTCTTATTTCCTAAACAATCAGGAGTTATTCAATTTTTCAAATGAGTTGGTGATTATAAATATGAGGATTGAAGTTTCTATTTCACAATCGTTTTAGCTCTATTAAGTTTAGCTGGTGTAATTGTTGTTTTCTTATTAAATAAATACAAAGTAAAAATTGATCTTAGATGAATAATTTTCGGGATGTTTGCATTGAGCATTGTTTGAATGTTATTATCATTCATTTCAAATAAACAGTTTATTTTAATTAGTTACTTTTCGATTAATGCACTACAACAATTGGTATTTAGTATGTTCTTACCAGGATTTTATAGCAAGTCATATCAATTATTCGAAAAAGATAAGTTCCATTTACAAAATGGCTTATCAATAGTGTTTAGGATTATTATGTCTTCATTATTAATAATTGCACTTACAGCAATTAACAATTTAGTTGGATACTCATGAACTTACATTACATATTCAGTAATAGTTATAGTTTGTGGAGTGATTGCAATAGTTTCATATACCAGAATCAATAAGTTGTATAAGCTCCCTACTATTAAAAAACTTGATAATTTATGAGTTTTCTAATTTAGGAAGATTAATTTTCATATGAAATTCAAAGTAAAATGATGCAATTAATCTTTAAGCATTTTAAAAATTGAAAAGAGATTATCGCATTTAATAAAATAGGATATGAAAAGTAGATAGAAAATAAAAAATAAACTGGGACACTAAAAATGGACAGAAGGTTTAATTAGACATAATAACACCTCAATGATGTTGGGGTGTTTTTCAA